>DATMEI010000106.1:0-5177 GCA_035556995.1 Streptomyces sp. | reverse complement strand
TTCCTGCCCTTGGTCATGATCGCCTCCTGGGGACCGTTGAACGTTGGGCCGAAATCAGCCTGGCACGTGGGTAAGAAGCGCGCATTTCGAACAATCAGCGCGAGTGAGGCGGTTCTTCGCACTGGTGCGTCCCCACCACCCCGCTGTCGCCACGCCGATGATCGTGGCCCGGCTGAATAGCCCTGTACGGTCGGGCAGACTCGAAGGAAACGCAGCCTCGGCTGTGCTCGGTGACCGAGAGTGGGTGGAACGTGGATCGCTGCGTCGTCCTGGTGGATGCCGGGTACCTGTTGGGCGCCGCCGCGAGTCTGCTGGCCGGAGAGCCGATGCGCTCCCGGATCAGTGTGGACCACGCGGCCCTGATCCGTGGGCTGCGAGAGCGCGCCGAGGCCGACACCCAGTGTGATCTCCTGCGGATCTACTGGTTCGACGGCGCCCCCGACCGTGTGCCTCAGCCCGAGCACCGCAGGCTCCGTGTGATGCCGCGAGTGACCGTACGGCTGGGCGCTCTGACCAGAAGTGACGGACGCTGGGCACAGAAGGGCGTGGACGCGGCGATGCACGCCGAGCTCACCGAACTGGCCCGTAACCGCGCCTGTTCCGACATCGTGCTCGTCACCGGCGACGGGGATCTGCTGCCGGGTCTGATGTCGGCCAAGGAACACGGGGTCGCGGTCCACCTGTGGGCTGTACAGGCAGCCGACGGCGACTACAACCAGTCCGAGGACCTGGTCGCCGAGGCCGACGAGCGCCGCGTGCTGGACCGCAGCTGGATCACGGAGGCCGTACGGGCCACGGAACCGCCCGGCGTCTGCCCCCCGCAGTCCGCATCCCGGCCGGAGATCGCCGCGATCCTCTCCGCGCCCCTGCCCGAATCGGCGAAGAACGGCAGTGCCCCGCCTCAGCCCGCCGCGGAGACGGCCGCCGCCGCCGCGGCAGCAGCTCCGCCCGCACAGGGCGAGGAAGAGGCCGAGGCCGGTGCCGGCAAGAGCGCGACGGGGGTGCCCACTCCGAAGGACCTCGCCGGGCTCGCCCGTCCCATGTCACCGCAACAGGGGCAGGCCACGCCGCCGGGCGCGACGCTGCGCTGGTCGTCCGACCGCGGCTGGGTGGAGCGCGGGACGCCGGGGGAGACCCCGGAGATCGCAGCCCTGCCGATGCTGGCTCAGCTGACGACGGCGGAACAGCGCTGGGCGGACCGCGAGGAAGACATCACCGCCGTCAGCGGTGACCCGTTCGAGGTCGGACAGGTCTTCGCGCGGCGCTGGCTGGAGCGGCTCTCCTCGCCCGTACACGTGCAGAACCTGGCCCGGGAGTACCCGCGCATCCCGCACCGCATCGACGGGGAGCTGCTGCGGTACGCCGCGCGCTTCGGGCTCCTCGCACACAAGGACGACCAGATCGACGAGCACGACCGGTACGCGATCCGTGCGGGCTTCTGGCGTGAGGTGGACGCACCGGTGACGGGGCAGGCGGCAGCCCCGGTGGAGGACAGCGCCGTCAGCGAGTGAGTCGGCCGCAGCGAGCTCGCGGCTGACCCCCGAGTGGCCCCTTGTCGGCCGGGCGAGTGCCGCAGCGTAGGCTCGTCGCTCGTGGGAACCGGCACACGGCAGCAGGCAGTCGACAGCGTGAAGACGCCATCGCGGTCCGCTGTGCGCATAACCGGACTGGTCAAGACCTACCCCGCGGGCAGACGCCGGCGCGGGGAGCCCCGTACGCCGCCCGTGCGTGCCTGCGACGGAGTGACCCTGCAGGTGCAGCCCGGCGAGATCTTCGGTCTGCTCGGCCCTAACGGAGCTGGCAAATCCACCGTTGTCAGGCAGCTCACGGGCCTTCTGCGGCCCGACGCGGGCAAAGTCGATGTGCTCGGCCACGATCTCGTACGGCATCCGGAGCGAGCGGCACGGCTGCTGGCCTACCTGGGTCAGGAGTCGAGCGCCCTGGACGAGTTGACGGTCGCGCTCGCAGCGGAGACGACCGGACGGCTTCGCGGGCTGGGCGCTGACGCCGCGCGGCGCGAACGCGACGCCGTCCTGGACGAACTGGGCCTGGGTGCCCTCGCCGGCCGTCCCCTGAACAAGCTCTCCGGCGGGCAGCGGCGGCTGGCCTGCGTCGCGGCTGCGCTGGTGGGGCAGCGGCCCCTGCTCGTACTCGACGAGCCGACGACCGGGATGGACCCGCTCGCCCGGCGGGCGGTCTGGGCCGCCGTGGACCGGCGGCGAACCGAGCACGGGGCCACGGTGGTGCTCGTGACGCACAACGTCATCGAGGCCGAGACGGTGCTGGACCGGGTCGCGGTGCTCGACCGGGGCCGGGTGATCGCCTGTGACACCCCGGGCGGACTGAAGTCCACGGTCGGAGCGGATGTACGGCTGGATCTGGTCTGGCGCGACCGTGCTCCGCTCGATGTGCCGCAGGTCGCCGAACTGGCCGGACGCGCCACCGTCTCGGGACGCCGCTGGACGCTGCGCCTCCCGCCCGAGGCGGCCCGTGACGCGGTCTGTGTCGTCACGACCGGCCCGGCCTTCGCGGCTCTGGACGACTTCTCGCTGGCCACGCCCAGCCTGGAGGACGTGTATCTGTCGCTGGGCGGCAGCGGGGAAGGTCTGGTGAAGGTGTGAGTACGGCCGCAGGGGTACGAGCGGCACAGGCGGCCGAAGCGGCGGGCGCCACCGCGTCCGCCGCCGGCACCGAGAGCGCTGAAGGCGCTGAGCACTTCGAGGCCGGCCCGGTGAGCCCGTCCGGAACGGAAGCGGGGGAAGCGGGCGACGTGCGGGAAGTGCCAAGAGCGCGCGATGAGGCTGCCCCCGCCCCGCTCGCCCCCCGCGCGCGGCTGTGGCCCTCACTGAGCGCCGTCTACCGCGCTCAGTTGTCGCGGGCGCGGGTGGCCCGCATCCCGCTCCTGTTCGTGGCGACCTTCCAGTCGCTGGGGATCATGGTGCTGATGCGGGGCGTCGTCGACGGCGGAGCGGAATCCCGCGCAGTCGTCGCCGGGTCGAGCGTCCTCGTGGTGGCGTTCGTGGCGCTGAATCTGCTCGCCCAGTACTTCGGTCAGCTGCGCGCCGGTGGCGGGCTCGACCACTACGCGACGCTGCCTGTGCCCGCGGCCGCAGTCGTGCTGGGGGCGGCGGGCGCGTATGCGTCCTTCACCGTGCCGGGAGTCGTCGTGACGGCCGTCGCGGGCGGTCTCCTCTACCAGCTGCCGCTGAGCGGGCTGTGGGTGCTGGCGGCCGTCATCCCGCTGGCAGGTGCCGCGCTCGCCGGGCTCGGTGCCGCCCTGGGACTGCTGGCGCCCAAACCGGAACTTGCCACGCTCTGCGGCCAGCTGGGCATGTCCGCGGCACTGCTGCTGGGCGTGCTCCCGGGCGGGCGGCTGCCCGAGCCGGTTGCCCTGCTGCGCGATCTCCTGCCCTCGACGTACGGGGTGGAGGCCCTGGCCCGGGCCTTCGAGACACGGCCCGAATGGGGGCACGCGGCGCTGGACCTGGGGGTGTGCGCAGCTGTGGGGGTCGCCTCGCTGGCTGTCGCGACGTGGGCGTACCGGCGGGCGGCCGTGCGCTGAGCAGGACGGTGCTCACGCCACGTCCGTCATCTGCCGCCCGATGCCCGAACTGATGGCCGTCCCTGGCACGATGGCGTCGTGACCGCACCGACGCCTTCATCCCCCGACCCAGAACGCCCACGGCGCTCCCACCGTTACGACGGCCGTGGAGCGCGCCCGCGTACGGGCGGACAGCCGGACCCGCAGCACGCGGGTGACGCCGTGAACGGCGGTTCCGATGCGGCGTACGGCGCATACGGCTCGTACGGCGCATACGGCGGGCACCACCCCCCGCATCCCGAGGACCTGGACAAGGGCGGCGGGCCCGGTGTGCGGCGCGAAATCCGGGACGGAGTGCTGTCCGCGCTGGTCGTCACCGTGCTCGGAGTGGGGCTCGGGCTGCTCTGGCTGTGGCTGGCGCCGCGGGTGCCTCTGGTCACCGTCGACGGCAGCGTCTTCCTCAAGGACCCCGAGGGCGAGGAAGCGGTCGGTGCGGACGGCACGTTCGTGCTGCTGGCTCTCGGCTTCGGTGTGGTGACGGGGGCGCTGGCATTCCTGTGCAGGCGGGAAGGCGGCGTCGGCATCGTCGTGGGGCTCGTGGCGGGGGCGCTGCTGGGGTCCGTGGTGGCGTGGCGGCTGGGTGTCTGGCTCGGCCCCGACAGCGACCTGGTCGCGGCAGCGAAGGCTGCCGGTGCCGGCAAGACCTTCGAGGGGCCTCTGAAACTTCAGGCGAAGAGTGCGCTGCTCGTATGGCCCCTGCTCGCGCTCATCGTGCATCTGACGCTGATGGGGTTCCTCGGGAAGGAAGAACGGGAGCCCGGGAATCCGGGCTATCCGCAGCCGGGGGCCGGCGGGTCACCGCAGCCCTGGTAGCGGGCCGGGGCACCTCCCGGGCAAGGACCCGGGGTCAGCGGCCCTCCAGGATCTGAGCTCTCCCGGGCCAGGACGTCACGTACCACTCGTACGGGCGATGGGCGCCGTGGCCGCCCCGGTGAGGGCCGCCAGGTCCGCGGGCGCCAGTTCGATCTCCAGCCCGCGGCGGCCGGCGGAGACGCAGACGGTGTCGTGGTCGAGGGCCGAGGCGTCCAGGACCGTGGGGAGCTGCTTGCGCTGTCCCAGTGGTGAGACGCCGCCCAGCACGTATCCCGTCGTACGCTCGACCGCCGCCGGATCGGCCATGGCGGCCCGCTTGCCGCCCGCCGCCGACGCCAGGGCCTTCAGGTCGAGCGACGCGGAGACCGGCACGATCCCCACCGTCAGCGTTCCGTCGACCTGTGCGACGAGGGTCTTGAAGACCTTCACGGGGGAGATGCCCAGTGCTTCCGCCGCCTCAGTGCCGTATGAGGGAGCGGCCGGGTCGTGCGCGTAGGAGTGCGTGGTGAACTCCACACCGGCACGTGTGGCGGCGAGCGTCGCCGGGGTCGCCGACGGCTGCTGCCGCTGCTTCTTCTTCGCCACCTGCTGTCTCCGTCCGCGTGACCGGTCCGTCCAGCTCTGTCATCTGCCGCTGGAGCGCGGTCAGTTGGGGCTGGTCGGCTCGCGGGTGAGTTCCGCCGCCGGAAGGGAGGGAAGCTTCCCGATCAGCGCGGTCTCCCGGCGCAGGATCTTCAGCTCGTCCGCCAGCCGCGTCGCCGTG
>DATMEI010000105.1:0-3000 GCA_035556995.1 Streptomyces sp. | reverse complement strand
GGTCTGGGCGAAAGAGTCCGGCAACGGGCCGACCGCGATCGGCATCAACAGTGGCGTGGCGGGAATCGCAGCGGTCTGCGCGAGCCTGATCGCCGCGATGGTGGCGCACCGGTTGCGACGCCGGTTCGTCTTCTTCGCCGGGTTCCTGCTCGCCGGGGCACCGAGATTCCTTGTTCTCGCCTTCGACGCACCGATGTGGACCGTACTGACGGTCTTCGCCGTCGGCGGCTTCGGCGCGGGCTTCCTCAACCCGATCCTGGGGGCGATCGCCTTCGAGCGGGTACCGCGTCGACTGCTGGGCCGCGTCAATGCGTTGGGCGATTCGCTGGCCTGGAGCGGCATACCTCTCGGGGGCCTCCTGGCCGGGGCGGCGGTCGCCTCCTTCGGGCTCGTTCCGGCACTGCTGGCCGGCGGGGTGGCGTACTTCCTCACCACGAACCTGGCCGGACTGCGCCCGGAATGGCGGCAGATGGACCAGTCGCGTGCCAAGAGCCGGGAGCCGGCAGAGGAGTCCTCCCCGCCTGCGGCACAGGGGGCGAGTGCCGCGCGTACGCCACCGGCACCTGGCTGACCCGGCCCGCACCGTTTCGTACATCACCGCACGCCGCGCACTCCAGACCGTCGGGTGCCTCAAGGCCGCAACGAGCCGACACCGTGACGCACATACGTGCAGGTCCCTCCGTCAAGGAACGTCGATGTCCGAAACTTCCCAGCGTGTTCCGGATGCGGCGCCCGTCGCGGCGCCACATCCGAAGGTCACTCAGGTCGAGCCCCACGGGATCGCCCCCATCCCGGCAGAAGAACAGACATCGCGTCCGCTCGACCTGTTCCGGCTGGCCTTCGGAGGCGCCAATACGTTCGCCACCATCATCCTGGGCACGCTGCCCATCGCGTACGGGCTGAGCTTCTGGGCAGCCGCCTCAGCGACCGTCATCGGGGTCGTCGCCGGGGCGCTGATCCTGATGCCGATGGCTCTGTTCGGGCCGCGCACCCGCACCAACAACGCGGTCTCCTCCGGTGCCCACTTCGGCGTGGTCGGCCGCTGCGTGGGGTCCTTCCTTTCTCTGCTCACCGCGATCGCGTTCTTCTCCATCTCGGTCTGGGTCAGCGGTGACGCCATCGTCGGTGCGGGGAACCGGCTGTTCGGCTTCGACGGCGGCGACTGGCTGCGTGCCGTCGCCTACGCGGTGATCGCCGTCGCCGTTCTCGTGGTGTGCATCTACGGCTTCCAGTTCATGCTGCTCATCAACAAGATCGCGGTGATCGCGGGTTCGCTGATCATGCTGCTCGGCATCCTCGCCTTCGCCGGTGACTTCGACGCCGGCTACCCCGGCACGGGGCACTACGCGCTGGACGGCTTCTGGCCCACCTGGATGCTCGCTCTGCTGGCCGCGCTCGCCAACCCGGTCTCCTTCGGAGCCTTCCTCGGCGACTGGTCGCGCTACATCCCGCACCGCTACAGCGCGAGGCGGATGATGGCCGCTCCGTTCCTCGCGCAGATCGCCAGTCTGCTGCCCTTCCTGTTCGGCGTCACGACGGCCACCCTCGTCGCCGACCCGAACGACTACATCGCCGGCCTCTCCCAGGTCGCCCCGCTCTGGTACGCGCTGCCGCTCATCGCCATCGCGCTGGTCGGAGGCCTCTCCACGGGAACGACCGCGCTCTACGGCACGGGGCTCGACTTCTCCTCGATCTTCACGTCCCTCAGCCGTGTCCAGGCAACGGCGCTGATCGGCAGCCTGTCCGTCGCGTTCATCTTCGTGGGCAACTTCGTCTTCGACATCGTCTCCAGCATCAACGCCTTCGCGACACTGATCGTGCTGTGCACCTCGCCGTGGATGGCAATCATGATGATCGGCTACTTCGTACGCCGGGGTTACTACCGTCCGGACGACATCCAGGTCTTCAACCGGGGCCAGCAGGGCGGCGCCTACTGGTTCGCGCACGGAGTCAACTGGCGCGGCATGGGCGCCTGGATACCGGCGACCGGCATCGGCATGATGTTCGCCAACACCCCGCTGATCGCCGGGCCGTTGCGCGATGTGGCCGGAGGCATCGACATCAGCCTCATCATCGCGCTGACCGTCGCCGCGCTCCTCTACGCCCTGCTGCTGGTCCTCTTCCCCGAGCCGCTGGCCGTCTTCGGCCCGCGGGGCCCGCGTCTCGTCCCGGCGAAGGACGCCGAGACCGCTCCGGTCACACCCAAGTGAGGCTCTCGGCGCTGTTGTTCGGCACCGGCTCCTTGCCAGGCCCCAGCTGAAGCAGCCCGTTTCCCAACGGGACGAAGTCGCCACAACATAGGCTTTCGGCAGAGGAATCAGCACACAAGGCGACCGAAGCGCAGGCCTCACCAAGCAGTTGACGCTTACCCGAATCGACCGTGGAGGGTGAAGGTGTTCTCGATATCTCTGGGCGACGACGGCGCGGAGCTGTGCCCGCTCGAACCGTGGCAGGCCGAGGAGTTCCTGGCGCACATGGACCGGGGACGGGAGTCCATCGGGCAATTCGTCGCGCTGCCGGACGTCGTCACGGACCCGGAGTCGAGCCGCACCTTCCTGCAGTCGTACGCGGAGAAGGCCGCGGCCGACGCCGGGCGGATCTACGGCATCTGGACGGACGGCAAACTCGTCGGCGGAGTCCTCTTCCGGACGATGGACACGGAGCAGGGCACCGCCGAAGCGGGCTGCTGGCTGGAGCCGTCGGCTGTGGGCAAGGGGCTGGTGACCAGGGCCGCGCGCGTGATCATCGACTGGGCCGTCGAGGAGCGGGGCATCCACCGCGTGGAGTGGGTGGTCGCGGCGGCGAATGAGGCAAGCGTCGCAGTGGCCCGGCGGCTCGGGATGTCGAAAGAGGGCGTGCTGCGGGAGCGTTACCTGCGCTGGGGGAAGCGGCACGACATCGAGGTCTGGTCGCTCCTCGCACCGGAATGGCGGGCCAGGCGCGGGTAGGAGAAGCGGCACCGCTCTCGCGCCGGCGGCGGCCCGGCCCGCTCCAGTACTC
>DATMEI010000104.1:0-3602 GCA_035556995.1 Streptomyces sp. | reverse complement strand
GGTCGATCACCTGCATCGGCCGCTCACTCACCTGGTGCATCGGCCGCAGCAGCGGCGAGACCGCCCGCTTGAACTCCAGCACCTCGCGCTTGAGCTGGTAGATGCGCCCGGCGTCGCCACCGCGCCGCCCGTTGCCGGCGGTGTTCGAGAAGACCTCGATCTCGACCTCGTCGATGTCGTCCTGAACGGCGTCGGCCACCGCGAGATAGCCGTCGACGGTCTGGTCGGCGATCGCGTGGAGCACCACTGAGGGACCCTTGGCGAGCAGCTCCACGTCGTCCTGCATGCGGTGCCGCAGCGCGCGCAACGAGCCCTGGCCGCCGTGCCGCACGGTGATGATGTAGTCCCGCCCTGTGAAGCACATCACCTCGCCGGTCTCCACCACCTCGCTGGTGGCGGTCAGTTCGGCGTGCTCGACGTAGTGGATGGTCTTGAAGACGGTGAACACGCTGTCGTCGTACCGCTCCAGCTTCGGCCGCTGGTGCGCCTGCACCGCGTCCTCGACGGCGAGCGGGTGCAGCCCGTACTCCGTGGCGATGCCGGAGAACTCCTTCTCGGTCGGTTCGTGCAGACCGATCCACACGAACTCGCGCCCTTCACTGGAGCGCACCCGGCTCAGGGCCTCGGCAGGGCTCATGTGGGCACTGAGGCGCTGCCCGTCGCGGTAGACGGCGCAGTCGACGACAGCGGTGCCGGCGGCGTCGGTGCGGGTGTTCTCGTACGGGTATGCCGAACGGCCGCCCTTGCGCAGGGACGGGCGTACGGCGGCGCGCAGGTCTCGGATCATCGACATGCTGGGCTCCTTGTGGATGCCTGGCCGTCGTCCGGTGCAGCGCTGCCCGGAATGTGGACCTACGGTTCCTGCGGCGCGCAGGGAGGCCGGAGGTCTGCAAAGCGGGTACCGCTCAGGCCGGTCGTGACGGCGTTCGCTGGTTCGCAGTCGGACGGGATGGAGCGAAGCTGTGGCGCTCTTCCATGTCGCGGAACCCGGCGGAGAAACCCTGGCCGAAAAAGGCCTCCCCCCATGAGGTTTCACCGTTGAAACGGCGGGGGAGCAGGGCGCTCAGGAGTGGAAACGCGGCGTGGCGGAAGAGCTGTTGGTACTGCACGGTCGACTCGGATCCATGTCAGTCCCACCTCCTCCGGCCGGTCCCTCTTGAGGGACGATTCGCATGCCTGACCAGCAGCCAACGGTAACACCGGCAGAGCACTGCTTCTGCCCGTTCTGACAGTCACTCGCGTCTCTTTGCCACCTCCTTACGCGATTATCCTCGCGGCATGGCTGACGTATCGAAACTGGTGGAGGCGCGGCTCCGTTCAGCGCTCGGTGAGCCCGAGGCGCGGGCGTCGGTGACCTTCCTCGGCACCGAGCGCATCGATGTGCTGCGCTTTTCGGACGGGGACATCGCGCGCTACGCCACGCTCGGGATGTCCGCCGCTCCCATGGCCGACCCCACCGCCGCCCTCGCCGACCCCGAGCGCGGCCCGCGTGCCGAACTGCTTCTGTCCGTACGGGCGGGCGCCGCCGAGACCGACAAGGTGCTGCGGCCCCTGGCCGTACTCGCCGCGTCCCCGCAGGTCGAGGGGGTCGTCGTAGCGGCGGGCGCTTCGCTGGACGTCGGTGAACCGCTGTGGCCCGGGGCTCCGTTCACGTCCGTACTGGTGGCCGAACCGGGCGGCCTCGTCGAGGACTTGGAACTGGACGCTCCCCTGGAACCGGTGCGTTTCCTGCCGCTGCTGCCCATGACGCCCAACGAGGCGGCCTGGAAGCGGGTCCGGGGCGCCGCCGCGCTGGAGGAACGCTGGCTGCGGCACGGCACGGACCTGCGTGATCCGCTGCGCCCGCCGGTGCCGCTGACGGACTGAGCCGGGCCCGTCGACCGCGAGGCCGCCCGTACGGCAGCAGGAGGCGGGCGACCGGCTTCGGCCGGCTTCGGCCGACTTGGGACGGGTGATCCTTGACGCGGGCGCGGCCGGGGAGGACCGTTGTGCTCCATGAGGGGCGAACCCAGTTGCCCGAAGTGCGGTGGCCGGGTGCGGGCGCCCGGACTCTTCGCCGACTCCTGGCACTGCGATCTGCACGGCACGGTCCACCCGCTCCAGCCTGTCGTTCCCCCCAGCGTCGAAGCACTGGCCGTGGCCGTCGGCCGTACGAAGGTTCCCGTCTGGATGCCGTGGCCGCTGCCGGTCGGCTGGCTGTTCTCAGGCGTCGCATGCGCAGGTGACGACAGAAGCGGAGGGCGGGCCACCGCTGTTGCCTGCTCGGGGCCGGGTCCGCTCGGCGGTACGGGCGAACTCATCCTGGTCGCCGAGGAGTTGGGGGTCGGCCTTGGGGCGCGGTACGCCGGTGTGGACGGCCCCGACCCAGGTCCTGACATGTGCGTCGACAAGCCCCCGCCCGTCAAGGTGCTGGCGGCAGGGCGTCCCACACCTCTGTGGCATGTGGCCGGTTCGGCCGACGACCGTGCGGTCTTCGCGGGCGAGGCGCGCGGACTGTGGCTGTGGGCGATCGTCTGGCCCGAGCAGTCCGGACTGCTGTTGTACGACGAGCTGGTGCTCACCGATCTGCGTGACGCGGGTGCGGAAGTCGATCTGCTGCCGTGCGGGACGCTCTCGTCGCGCATCATCTCCTGACGGCCAGAGACTGCTGTCCGCCGTGGCTCTCGGCGCTCGTTCCGCCCCGGCAGAGGCACTGCGGCCGACGGCTATTCTGGGTGCACCCCCTGCCGTCCGACCCTGTCCCCCTCGTAGCTGGAGCCTGCCCCGTGCGCATCGATCTGCACACCCACTCCACTGCCTCGGACGGCACCGACAGCCCCGCCGAGCTGGTCCGTAACGCCAAGGCGGCCGGTCTCGACGTCGTCGCGCTCACGGACCACGACACCGTCTCCGGGCACGAAGCAGCCCTGGCGGCTCTGCCTGCCGGGCTCACCCTGGTCACAGGGGCGGAGCTGTCCTGCCGTCTGAACGGCGTCAGCCTTCACATGCTGGCCTATCTCTTCGACCCCGCGGAGCCCGAACTCGCCCGCGAGCGCGAGCTCGTACGGGACGACCGCGTCCCCCGCGCCCGTGGCATGGTGGGCAAGCTGCGCGAACTGGGCGTCCCTGTGACGTGGGAACGCGTCGCAGAGATCGCCGGAGACGGTGCGATCGGCCGTCCGCACATCGCCACGGCCATGGTCGAGGCAGGCGTCGTTGCGAGCGTCTCGGACGCCTTCACATCGGAGTGGCTTGCGAACGACGGCCGCGCGTACGTCGAGAAGCACGAACTGGACCCCTTCGACGCCCTGCGCCTGATCAAGGGCGCGGGCGGGGTCGCCGTCTTCGCCCATCCGCTCGCAGCCAAGCGCGGCCAGTGCGTGCCGGAGAGTGCGATCGCGGATCTGGCCGCCGCCGGGCTCGACGGTGTCGAGGCGGACCACATGGACCACGAACCCGCCACCCGCGCGCGGCTGCACGGACTCGCTGCCGACCTCGGGCTGCTGGCCACCGGCTCCAGCGACTACCACGGAAGCCGCAAGAGCTGCAGTCTCGGCGAGTACACCACCGACCCCGACGTCTACGCCGAGATCGCGGCTCGTGCCTCAGGTGCCGCGCCTGTC
>DATMEI010000103.1:0-8862 GCA_035556995.1 Streptomyces sp. | reverse complement strand
CTCAGCCGGCTGAGGCGCTCGGGGTCGGTGCAGGCGTCCCATACGTCTGCCACGGCGGCGTCGTAGGTGCGCTGCAACAGGACTGTGCGGGCCTCCCCTTCGGGAACGGTCCGGCTGCCCACCTTCCGGTGGATGTCATTGATCTGGTCGACGATGTCGCTCATCACTGCTCCTCACCGCCGGAGTCCGTGTCCGTACCGGCGTTCTTTCTGCGGCGCTCGCGCTTGCCGCGCGCCAACTCGGTGCCGAGCGCGTCCAGCCTCTGCTCCCAGAAGCCGCGGAACTGCTCGAGCCAGGTGTCGACCTCACGCAGGGGTGCGGCTTCGACGGCGTAGAGCCGCCGGGGGCCTTCGGCCCGTACGGAGGTGAAGCCCGCCTCGCGCAGCACGCGCAGGTGCTGCGAAACGGCGGGCTGCGAGATCCCGAACTCGGCCTGGATCAGGCTGCAGACCGCGCCGGAGGTCTGCTCGCCGTCGGCGAGCAGCTCCAGGATCCGGCGTCGTACCGGGTCCCCGAGAACATCGAATGCGTGCACGCTGCCAGGGTGCAGCGGTTGCTTATATAAGTCAACGCTTAACTAAGCGGGAAAGGGTGGTCACTGTGTGTGCGCCGTCGTCACTTCAAGTGCGCCGCCGTCGCGGTGCCTCGTGTGAGCTGCCTTACGTTCCCGTGTGGACCCTCCCCGAACGGGCAGGTTTGGTCGCTGGACGAGAGGGCGGGGCGCTCTCTCGGTAAAATGAGCCGACCCATGGATTCCCTCTACGGGGGTCCCCCCGCTGAACACCGCGGGGGAGGGTGCAGAAAGACTGAGATTCGAGGAGCGAGCACACGTGGGCCTTGTCGTGCAGAAGTACGGCGGCTCCTCCGTTGCCGATGCCGAGGGCATCAAGCGCGTTGCCAAGCGGATCGTCGAAGCCAAGAAGAACGGCCACCAGGTGGTCGTCGTGGTTTCGGCGATGGGTGACACGACGGACGAGCTGATCGACCTCGCGAAGGAAGTCTCCCCGGTCGTCTCCGGGCGCGAGTTCGACATGCTGCTGACCGCTGGAGAGCGCATCTCCATGGCACTGCTGGCGATGGCGATCAAATCCCTCGGACACGAGGCGCAGTCGTTCACCGGAAGCCAGGCGGGCCTGATCACCGACTCCGCGCACAACAAGGCGCGGATCATCGACGTCACGCCCGGCCGTATCCAGACCTCCGTCGACGAGGGCAACATCGCCATCGTGGCGGGCTTCCAGGGCGTCTCCCAGGACAGCAAGGACATCACCACGCTGGGCCGTGGCGGCTCGGACACCACGGCGGTCGCGCTGGCCGCCGCGCTGAAGGCGGATGTCTGTGAGATCTACACCGACGTCGACGGTGTCTTCACCGCCGACCCGCGGGTCGTGAAGAAGGCCCGCAAGATCGACTGGATCTCGTTCGAGGACATGCTGGAGCTGGCGAGCTCCGGTTCGAAGGTGCTGCTGCACCGTTGCGTGGAGTACGCGCGGCGCTACAACATTCCGATCCACGTCCGGTCGTCCTTCTCAGGACTCCAGGGCACCTGGGTCAGCAGCGAACCGCGGGGCGGGAGCGCCGGGCGGGGTCCGAACACCGTCGCGGCACAGAAGAGCGGACAGAGCACGAGCAGCGGGCAAGGGGAATCGATGGAGCAGGCGATCATCTCGGGTGTCGCGCACGACACGTCCGAGGCGAAGATCACGATTGTGGGTGTGCCGGACAAGCCGGGTGAGGCAGCGGCGATCTTCCGCGCCATCGCGGACTCCGCGGTCAACATCGACATGGTCGTGCAGAACGTGTCCGCCGCCTCCACCGGCCTCACCGACATCTCCTTCACGCTCCCCAAGAGCGAGGGCCGCAAGGCGATCGCCGCGCTGGAGAAGGCGCAGGCGACCATCGGCTTCGACTCCCTGCGCTACGACGACCAGGTCGCCAAGATCTCGCTCGTCGGCGCCGGAATGAAGACGAACCCGGGTGTCACGGCGACCTTCTTCGAGGCGCTGTCGGCAGCCGACGTCAACATCGAGCTGATCTCCACCTCTGAGATCCGCATCTCCGTGGTCACACGCGAGGACGACGTGAACGAGGCGGTGCGGGCGGTGCACTCCGCCTTCGGGCTCGACAGCGAGGGCGACGAGGCGGTCATCTACGGAGGCACAGGGCGGTGACGTCCGCCGCCCGTACGGTCCGCCCCGGCGGTGACCGTACGGGCAAGCCCGTCCTGGCGGTCGTCGGCGCGACCGGTGCCGTCGGGACGGTGCTTCTGGCGCTGCTCTCCGAACGGGCCGACGTCTGGGGCGAGATCCGCCTGATCGCCTCGCCGCGCTGGGCCGGCCGCGTACGGGCGGTGCGGGGCGAGGACGTCAGCGTCCGTGCCCTGAACGAGGAAGCGCTCACGGGTGTCGACGTGGCGCTGTTCGCCGTGCCGGACGAGGTCGCGGCGCGGTGGGTGCCGGTCGCCGCCCGGAACGGCGCGGTGGTCGTGGACGGTTCGCGCGCGTTCCGTATGGACGCCGATGTGCCGCTGGTCGTGCCCGAGCTCAACTCTCACGCCGCGCGGGAACGTCCGCGAGGCATCATCGCCAGCCCCGGCTGCACGACCCTCTCGATGATCGTCGCGATCGGCGCTCTGCACGCGGCGTGGGGTCTGCAGGAGCTGGTCGTCTCCTCGTACGAGGCGGTGTCGGGGGCCGGACGCTCCGGAGTCCAGGCGCTGCGGGGCCAGTTGGCGGCGCTGACGTCGGCCGACGCGGCGGGAGCCGAACTGGGCAGGCATCCCGGGGACGTCCGGCGCGCGGTCGCCGAAGGGCTCGGGAACGTCGCTGCCGCCGCCGATCCCAGCGATCCGACCGGCCCGCTTGCGACGCCTGTCGCGCTCAACGTGGTGCCCTTCACCGGTGAGATGGGGGAGGGCGGCTGGACGCTGGACGAGCTGACCGTGCGCGAGGAGACGCGAAAGGTGCTCGTGCTGCCGGAGTTGCGGGTGGCGGCGACCTGTGTGCGGGTGCCGGTGCTCACGGCTCACTCGGTGTCCGTACACGCACGGTTCGAGAGCGAGGTGTCGGTGGCGGAGGCGCACGAGATCCTCGCGAACGCGCCGGGTGTCGTGCTGTGTGACGACCCCGCGCAGGGGGACTTCCCGACGCCGGCGGATGTGGCGGGCACGGATCCGACGTGGGCGGGGCGCGTACGGCAGTCGCTGGACGACCCGTGTGCGCTGGAGCTGTTCGTCTGTGCGGACAATCTGCGCAAGGGGGCTGCGCTGAACATGGCGCAGATAGCTGAGCGGGTTGTGGCGTAGAGGTGGCGTAGAGGCGGCCTGGAGCCGGTGTGGAGGGCGAGGCCGCCGGTGAACTGTCGACAGTCCTCGGTATGCATCGGCGTCCACCCGAAGTTCTCGCGTACGGACGGGTCTTGGCACTGGCCAGCACGAGCGACCTGGACGAGAATTTCGCTTCCTGCGCCTGCAACCGGCGGCAGGGCGGACGGCGTCTTTGTGCCTGCTTCGGGACTCAGGGGCGCTGTGACATCAGGGGCATTCGGGAAGAGTTGGTACGCATGAGGGCGTTCGACGAATCGTCAAGGGCGAAGCCAAACGCGTACAACCCTGTAGGGGGAGTGTGTGTCCAACAAGCGTGGCAGAGGTCTTCCGATCAGCACTTGCGACAGCTCCCGGCACCTCCGGTTTCAGCACCGGAGGTATGCCGGTGATTGCGCCGTGGTCCGCCACCCGTCCCCCGCGCGTCGCAGCCCAGGGCGCGGATTCTGACGACGCGATGACAGCCGGTACGACAGTCGACCAGCTGACCGAGACCTACCGTGTCCACTACCGGTCGCTGCTCGGCCTCGCGGCTCTGCTGCTCGACGACACCGCCTCGTGTGAGGACGTCGTCCAGGAAGCCTTCATCCGCGTCCACTCGGCACGCAAGCGTGTCCGCGACCCCGAGAAGACCCTCGCCTATCTGCGGCAGACGGTCGTCAACCTCTCCCGGTCCGCGCTGCGTCGGCGCATCGTCGGTCTCAAGCTGCTCTCCAAGCCGATGCCGGACATGGCGAGCGCGGAGGAAGGCGCCTACGAGCAGTTGGAGCGCGACGAGCTGATCCGTGCCATGCGCGGGCTCCAGCGGCGCCAGCGCGAGGTGCTGGTGATGCGCTACTTCGCGGACATGACCGAGGCGCAGGTCGCCGAAGTGCTGGGGCTCTCCCTCGGCTCGGTGAAGGCGTACGGCTCGCGGGGGATCGCGGCGCTCCGTGTCGCGATGGAGGCGGCGTCGTGAGCGCGTACGGCGGGGAGCACCTGCGCATGCGCGTGTCCGTCGGCGAGGGCCGGCGCGTGGAGCGGCACCGGTCGAACGGGCCGCGTGAGCCGCGTGAGTGGAGAGGGCAGGGCGAGCGGGGCGAGTCGAGTGAGCCTCGTGCGTCTCACGAAGAGGGTCCGGAGGAGCCCGACGTCCCGGCGGGCCCCAGTGCGCCGGAGACCCCGAACGCCCCCGACGCTCCCGATGTGCCGGACGCCCCCGACCTGCCGCCTCACCGTGCGCCTGAGGCACCCGACCTGCCCCATCTGCCCGGTGTTCCGGCCGCACCGGACGTGCACGGCCCGGGTGAAATGCCCGGGATCCCGGGCGCGCCCGACATCCTGGAGACCCCGGAGATCCCCCCTACGCCGGACATCCCCCCGCCCCCAGTGCTTCCTGACATGCCCGAGATCCTGGACGCCCCGGAGATTCCCGTGACCCCGGGTATCTACGACGCCCCGGAGATCCCGGAGCCTCCTCAGATCGACGACGCCCCGGACCTCCCGGGCGTCACCGAACCGACCGAGGTCCCGGGCACGCCTGAAGGTCCCAAGTCCCCGGACAAGCCGGACCTGCCGCGTGCGCCGGACTTCCCCGACGCACCGCATCCGAACCCCGCGGGGCCGGACGCGGGCCGAGACGCGGGTACAGCCATGCACACGAACCACACGAACCACACGAACCACACGGGCAAAGCGGAATTCCTGGACAGGCCGAGCGAGTTCAACCACATCACGGGGAACTTCGAGCATGCCGGCGCAGCCGCGGAGCAGCCTGACCAGCGCCCGCGTACCGATGAGCCGCGCACCGAAGAACTGCCCCGGCAGCAAGGCGGCACCACGGAGGACGGGCCGGCCGCAGCCGCCGGTGGCAGGGGCGGCTCCGGCTCCGGCGGCGCAGGTGGCGGCTCCATCGGTACGGGCGGCGGTGGCAGCGGTGGCAGCGGCGGCGGCGGTGATGACGGCGGCCACGGCGACGGCGCCGACGGTGGCGACAGCGACGCCGAAGACATGCTGCGCCGGATGCTGCGCGAAAGCGTCCGCGACATCCAGCCGTCCCCCCAGTCCCTCACCTACCTGCGGCACGCCGTCCCCGCCCGCCGTGCGCACCGCCGCCGCGTCCTTGCCGGGGCCGCCGCGGCTGTCGTACTCGCCGGCGTGGGCGTCCCCGCACTGGTGAGCACCGGACTGATGCCGGGCACCTCCGGCGACCATTCCGTCAACGCGGGCGACAGCCACGACAAGTCACAGAGCTCCGGCGGCCCGGGAAGCGGCGGCCACACCCAGGGCGCCGACGGTGCCGCGGGAGGCTCGGGCCACAGCGGCGGCAAGGGGGACAAGGGCGACGGCTCCCGGTCACCGTCCCCCTCGGCCGGAAAGTCGTCCGGCGGGGCCGACCCGAGCGACAGTCTCGCGACGAGCGCGCCCAGCTGCGGCCGTCACCAGCTCGGCGAGGGTACGGCGACGGAGGAGAGCCGTGACAGCGAAGGCAAGGTCTACGGCAACTTCCGCGTCGTCAACACCTCGTCCGACGCCTGCACGGTCGAAGGCGAAGGCGCCGTGGGTGCCGCTGCGCACGGCCGGGCCGACATCGATCGCATAGACGTCCTCGACCACACGCAGGGCGACGCCGCCGTCGGCCTTCCCGACCCCGCCGAGGCCACGGACCAGCTGGTGCTGAGGCCGGGCGAGGCGTACGTGGTCAAGTTCGCCTGGATCCCGAAGGAGTGCCCCAGCTCGGGTTCACCCACCCCCAAGTCGGGCCAGGGCGAAGGCCCGGGCGGCAGCCAGGGCGGCAACAACGGCAACTCGGGCGGCAACGACGACGGCGGTAACGGCAACGGCGGCAACAACGGCAACTCCGGTGGCCCCGGAGCCCCCGAGACGGGCGGCGGTGACAGCGGGACGACCGGCGGTGGCGAGGAAGACGAGGCAAGCGTCGTCCTGACGCACACTCCCGATGTGGGCGACCCGGCCGCTGCGGACACGAAGCTCGACGGCGCGTGCGCGGGCACCCTCTACCGCACCGGAGTCCTCCCCGCGGAGTGACGCCCCGCTCCTCCCGCCCCTGCCCCGGCACGGCGTGGGAGGGAGGGGCGCGCCCCACGCATGAGCGGCAACCCCGCGCCCCGTACCGTTGAGGGCGTGTACCGGTTCCTGCTGACCCCGCGGTGGTGGGGAATCAACCTCTTCGCCGTACTGGCGATCCCGGTCTGCCTTTTCATGGGCAGCTGGCAGCTCTCGCGCTTCGAGGCGCGCGTCGAAAGCCATCAGCAGCACCAGAAAGCGGCATCCGGTGCGGCGCACGCGAAGCCCGCGCCGCTGTCCCGGCTGCTGCCCGTCGACGCGGAGACCAGCGGCCGTACGGCCGAGGCCACCGGCCGCTACGACACCCGCCGCCCGCTGCTCGTGCCCGACCGGACGCTGGACGGCAAGCGCGGCTTCTACGTGCTGTCGCTGCTGCGTACCACCGGTGCCGACGGGGGCGGAGACGCACGCGAGGGCAAGGGCAACGGCGAGGGGACCGGCAAGGCGCTGCCCGTCGTACGGGGCTGGCTGCCCGGAGACGCCGACCCGGACCGGGTCCCCGCACCGCCCCGCGGCGAGGTGACGGTAAGCGGCGCGCTGCAGGTGTCCGAGTCGCAGGGCAGCCCCGGTGTGCACGAGGGCGGCGCCCTGCCGGAGGGTCAGCTCGGCATGGTCAGCGCGGCATCGCTCGTCAACGTCGTGTCCTACGACGTCCACGATGCGTGGATCACCGTGCAGCACACACCCCCCGGTTCGCAGCTGAGGCCGGTGCCGCCGGTACAGCCCGGCAACACCGGCCTCGACATGAAGGCCTTCCAGAACCTCGGTTACACGGCCGAGTGGTTCGTCTTCGCGGGCTTCGTGGTCTTCATGTGGTTCCGGCTCTTCCGCCGGGACGCGGAGCTGGCGAAGGACGCGGCGCTCGGCCTCATCCCTGAGCCCGCTCCCGGACCCGCCCCGGCAGATGCCGGAGAGCAAAGTCGATCTCCAGCCTCAACTGCTTGATCCGCTCCTCCACCACGAGCGAGCCGTGCCCGGCGTCGTAGCGGTAGACCTCGTGCGGGATGCCGCGCTCCTCCAGCCGCCCCACATAGTTCTCGACCTGGCGGATGGGGCAGCGCGGGTCGTTGAGGCCGGCCGAGATGTAGACCGGCACCCGCACCTGATCGACGTACGTGATGGGTGACGAGGCCTCGAACCGCTCCGGTACCTCCTCGGGCGATCCGCCCAGCAGCGTACGGTCCAGCGACTTCAGCGCCTCCATCTCGTCGTGGTACGCGGTCACATAGTCGGCGACGGGCACCGCCGCCAGACCCAGGGCCCATGCCTCCGGCTGGGTGCCCAGACCCAGCAGCGTCAGATAGCCGCCCCACGAACCGCCGCCCAGTACCAGTTGCTCCGGGTCCGCCAGGCCCGAGGACACGGCCCACTCCCGTACGGCTGCGATGTCCTCCAGCTCGATCAGGCCGACCCGGTGCTTGAGCGCGTCCGTCCAGGCACGTCCGTAGCCGGTGGAGCCGCGGTAGTTGACCCGTACGACGGCGAAACCGTGGTCGATCCAGGCGGCGGGCTGCCCGGCGAAGGCGTCGCTGTCGTGGTGGGTCGGGCCGCCGTGCACGTCGAAGACCGTGGGGAAGGGGCCCGCGCCCTCGGGCTTCTGCACGAGAGCGTGGATGGTCCCGCCGGGGCCTTCGACCCAGGCGTCCTCGACGGGTACGGACGGGGGCGCGGCCATGCCGGGGGGATCGAGGACGACGCCGCCGGCGGCGGACCGTACCTGGGGCGGCTTGGCGGCCGACGACCACAGATACTCGACGCTCGCTTCACCCGCGCCCGCGCCCGCGCCCTCGCCTGCGGGGGCGGCCGGACGTGCCGTCGCGTCGGAGACCGACCCGGGCGGTGTCTCGATGCGTGTCAGGGCGCGGGTGGCGATGTCGTAGCGCCACAGGTCGCTGCGCGCCTGGTGGCTGTGCGCGATCAGCAGAGCCTCGCCGTCCGGGTACCAGTCGGCGCTCACGTCGCCGGGCAGGTCGACGGCGAGCTCCGTGACGGTGCCGGTGAGCGGCTCCCAGATCACCGGCTCCCAGCGCCCGCTCCGCTGGTGTGCGATGAGCAGCCGCTGATCGGCTGGTACGGGCGCGAACCCGAGGACGGTCAGGCCGAGTTCCTTCGTGCCGCCCTCGCTGTCGTCGAGTTCGGCGACGGTGCTTCCGTCCGGTTTCACCACGCGCAGCGCGGAGTGCATGGCGTCGCCGTGCTCTGTGTGCTCGATGACCAGGAGCGTCCCGTCGTGGGAGAGGTCGCCCACACCGGCGGACTCCCGGTGACGGTAGATCTCCACCGGCTCCTCGCCGGGGCGTGAGATGTGGATCGTCGTGCCGTCCTCGTCGGTGGAGCGGCCGACGACGGCCGTGCCGTCCCGTGCGATGGCGAGTCCGGCGGGGAAGGACGATGCGAGCCCGGGGACGGCGACTTCGTCCTCACCGCCCTTGAACGGCTGCCGCATCCATACTCCGAACTCGTCACCGTCGGTG
>DATMEI010000102.1:0-3510 GCA_035556995.1 Streptomyces sp. | reverse complement strand
GAAGGAGGCGGGTGTACGGGTCGCTGTGCCGGTTCCGGGCGGCTCGTTCGAACCGTCCGCGACGGTCATCCCCGAGGGCCCGTGGTGGCGCGATCTGGAAGCGAAGCCGAAGGCGGCGGTGGGCTCCCCGCCGGACAGTGCGCCCGGCACCTTGAATCTCGACCGGGCCTGACGGCCGGGAGACACGGCAGCGCTCAGCAGGGCGTGCCCGGCTCAGGAGACCTGGATCTCCTCGAGCATGCCGAGCAGGAGGGAGCGGGTTCTCGTCGCCGGTGCGGCGTCCGTCACCAGACGGTCGATCACGTGCCGGTAGTGCTCGACTTCCTCCCGCTCGGCCGGGTAGCTGGCGCCGATGAGCTGCTCCAGGTAGATCACATCGGGCAGTTCCCGCTCGGGCAGACGAAGCAGCGTGACCGGACCTCCGGCAGCGGCATGGCCACCGGCTTCGAACGGCATCAAGTGCACGGTGACGTGCGGCAGATCGCACAGCGCGATGAGGTGCTGCAGCTGGCCGCGCATCGTCTCGGGGCCACCGACCGGGCGGCGGAGCACGGCCTCGTCGATCACGGCCCACACGTGCGGGGGCCGTCTGCTGTGCAGGATCCGCTGGCGCTGTATGCGGAGCTCGACGCGTCTGCTGAGCTGCTCTTCGGGGGCGTTGGGGTGTCCGAGCCCGATCACAGCGCGGGCGTACTGGGGTGTCTGCAGCAGCCCGGGGACGAACTGGACCTCGTAGGTGCGGATGACGCCGGCGGCCTGCTCCAGTCCCAGGTAGGTCTGGAACCAGTCGGGCACCACGTCCTGGAAGGCGTGCCACCAGCCGAGCATGTTGCTCTGCGCGGCCAGCGCCTGCATCGTGGCGTGTTCGGCCTCGTCGGTGATGCCGTAGATGCTGAGCAGGTCGGTCACGTCCCGCTCGTGGAATCCCCTGCGGCCCCACTCCAGTTGGGCGATGGTCTCATCCGAGGTCTTGATCGCCTCACCGGCTTCCCGGCGGGATATGTACTGTGCCTCTCGCAGCTTGCGCAGCCGCTCGCCCAGCACGAGCCTGGGCACGGCGGGCCCGGAGGGACGGTCCGGAATCCGGCGATCGGGCAGGCCGCCCGGTACCTCAGTGATGCGCATGCTCAAGCTCCCCGTGCAGTGACCGCGTTGGTCTCGCCACAGTGATTACGTCTCCGCTCCGGTCCACCCCGCCTGGCCCGAAGCGAGGGGTAGATTGCCACGACACTGCTCGTCCTCATTCCCGCACATGCCCCTGTCCAGTCTCCGCCACGACGACCACCGGAGCGGGACTGTTGCGCAAGTTGCGCAAGGGACGGAATGTACGGCCTGTGGCGCCAATCGGCCAATGCCGGGGGCCGAAAATGTTCCCTCATCGGGAGCGAACGCGCAAGCTGCCGGTTTCCGGGCGCATATTAGGCTCGTACGCGTCCCCGCAGGCCGCGTGCCCGCGTGAGCCCACCACCACCTCAGGAACGCGCATGCTCACTTCCGGCACACCCGCGAAGAACTGGGCGGGCAACACCGTCTTCAACGCCCGGCAGGTACACCGTCCGGCCTCCGTCGAGGAGTTGCGGGACATCGTCGGCTCGGCGAGCCGGGTGCGGGCCCTGGGCAGCGGCCACTCCTTCAACCGCATCGCCGACACCAGCGGTGACCTGGTGCGTCTGGACGGTCTGCCGCCTCTGGTGGAGCTGGAGGCGCAGGGCGAGCAGACGGTGACGGTCAGCGCGGGCATGCGGTACGGAGAGGTCGCCACCGTCCTGCACACCGCGGGTTCCGCTTTGGCCAATCTCGCGTCACTGCCGCATATTTCGGTCGCCGGCTGCTGTGCGACGGCCACGCACGGGTCGGGCGATTCCGAGAAGTGCCTCGCCGCGGCGGTGACGGCGCTGGAGTTCGTCGGCGCCGACGGCGAGGTGACGGAGGTGAGCCGTCGCAGCGACCCTGAGAGCTTCCCCGGCATGGTCGTCGCTCTGGGGGCACTGGGCATCGTCACCCGGCTCACTCTGAGCGTGGAGCCCGCCTTCGAGGTCTCCCAGCACATCTACACCGGTGTCTCCCTGGCCCGGCTGGCCGACGGTTTCGACGAGATCTTCGGATGCGCCTACAGCGTCAGCGCGTTCACCGACTACCGCAGCGGCCGGGCGCGGGTGTGGCTCAAGCGCCGCACAGCGGAACGGGACGGCAGCCGGCGCCCGCCGGGCTGGGAGGGACAGAGCCCGGCCGACGCAGCTCACCACCCGATCCCCGGCATCCCGCCCACGCACTGCACCGAACAGCTCGGTGTCCCGGGACCCTGGCATGAGCGACTGCCGCACTTCAGGCCGGACTTCACCCCGAGCAACGGCGAGGAACTGCAGTCCGAGCTGCTGCTCCCGCGGGCCTCCGCACCCGCGGCACTGGCTGCGCTGCAGGAGCTCGGGGCCCGCATCGCGCCCGTACTGCAGATCTCCGAAGTACGCACGGTCGCAGCCGACGACCTGTGGCTGAGCCCCGCGTACCGGCAGGACTGCGTCGCCTTCCACTTCACCTGGGTCAAGGACACCGCCGCGGTGCTGCCCGTGATCGAAGCGGTCGAGGAACGGCTGCTGCCGCTGGGTGCACGGCCCCACTGGGGCAAGCTGACGGCCATGCCGCCGGAATTGATCGCCTCACTGTACGAACGGGCCGGTGACTTCCGGCAGTTGCTGCTGGAGCGCGACCCGCACGGGAAATTCGGCAACCCCTTCGTGGAGCAGATCTTCGCGCCCGGGTACGGAGATTGAGGCATCCCCCGGCCCATCCCCAGGCCGCAGCACCCATGGACCGCACGTGGCGGGGGAACCCGCAGCAGTGTCGTGAAGTTCTCGATGCTCCGAGGGGACGGTCCAGATGTCAGCCTCACAGCCCTCCGCCAGCTCCCGCAAACGTCCGCCGTGGTGGGTCACTCTCCCCGCGTCGCTGATCGTGCTTCTTCTCCTGCTGTTGCTCGCGCGCATGCTCAACGTGCTGCCGCAGCTGAGCGATCCCTTCGCCACGGAGACCAAGGACCGCACCGGCCCCGTGCTGCTGAAGTCCATCCAGGACATGAGCCGGTACGAGTCGGCGTCCGGCAGCTTCCAGGTCGTCGTCGACCTGGACAAGGACGCCAAGTTCCTGCCGGACGCGGTGCGCGGCAACCGCACCCTCTTCGTCGGGAAAGGCAGCGTCGGCGCCTACGTGAATCTGGGTGACGTCGGCGAGAAGGCGGTGGAGGTCAGCCGCGACCGGAAGTCCGCCACGGTGAAGCTGCCGCACGCGAAGCTGGAGAAGCCCGCGCTGGACGCGGAGAACTCCTACGCGGTGACGAAGGAACGCGGCCTGCTCGACCGGCTCGGCGATGTCTTCTCCGACAACCCCAACGACGAGCGCGAGGTGCACAAGCTCGCCGTCCGGCACATCGGCGACGCCGCCCGCAAGAGCGGCCTCGAGGACCGCGCGGAGAAGAACACGAGGCACATGCTGCGGGAGCTGCTGCGTTCGCTC
>DATMEI010000101.1:0-13137 GCA_035556995.1 Streptomyces sp. | reverse complement strand
GGCACGGACGCGGCGTACAAGCCCATGGAGTACAAGGACGGGACGAAGATCGTCGGTCTCGACCCGGACCTCGCCAACGCGCTGGGCAAGGAGCTCGGGGTGCGCTTCGAGTTCACCAACGGCACCTTCGACGGCCTGATCACCTCCCTGCAGACCGGCCGCTTCGACATGATCATGTCCTCGATGACGGACACGAAGGACCGGCAGGAGGGCCTGGACGACAAGGGCAAGAAGGTGGGCAAGGGCGTCGACTTCGTCGACTACCTCACCGCCGGCTCCTCGATCCTCGTCAAGAAGGGCAACCCCGAGAAGATCGAGTCGGTCGACCAGCTGTGCGGGAAGAAGGTCGCCACCCAGCGCGGCACCACCTCGCACGAGATCCTCAAGACCCAGATCGACAAGTGCAAGAAGAACCGTGAGCGCCCGCTGACGATCGAGCCCTTCGACAACGACGACGAGGCGCGGGTGCGGCTGAAGGCGGGCGGGGTCGTCGCGGACATCTCCGACTTCCCGGTCGCGGCCAACGCCGCCAAGACCGGTGACGACTTCGAGGTCGTCGGCGAGCAGATGGAGTCGGCGCCGTACGGCATGGCCGTCTCCAAGGGCAACGACAAGCTGAGCGGCGCCCTGAAAGCGGCCCTGACGGAGATCATCAAGAACGGTTCGTACGAGAAGGCGCTCAAGAAGTGGGGCGTCGAGGACGGCGGAGTCGACGAGGCGAAGATCAACAGCGGTTCCTGAGCCGGCCACGGCCCTCGAACCGACGTTGTACGGACGCTGAAAGGCAACACCCATGACCGCTCCCCTCGACAAGGCGCCCACCGACGCGCCTCCGCCGACCGGCAACGCGCCCGAGGCGATCAAGGCGATACCCGTGCGGCACTACGGCCGCTACGTCTCGGGCGCCATCGTTCTCGTCCTGCTCGGCCTCATCGTCAACGCGTTCGCAGTGGCGGACCTGACCTGGGGCTCGGTCGGTGACTTCTTCTTCGACGACCAGATCCTGGAGGGCGTCAAGAACACCCTCGTGGTCAGCGTGCTGGCCATGCTGATGGGCCTCGTGCTCGGCGTCGTCCTCTCCGTGATGCGGATGTCGAAGAACCCGGTCACCTCCTCGGTGGCCTGGGGCTACATCTGGTTCTTCCGCGGCACGCCCGTCTACGTACAGCTGCTGCTGTGGTTCAACCTGGCGCTGATCTTCCCGGTGCTCAACCTCGGGCCGATCTACAAGGACGAGATGACGGACGTCATGACACCGTTCATGGCGGCGCTTCTCGGACTCGGCCTCAACGAGGCCGCGTACATGGCGGAGATCTGCCGCGCCGGCATCCAGTCCGTCGACGAGGGGCAGACCGAGGCCTCGCAGGCGCTGGGCATGACCAACGGGCAGAACATGCGCCGCATCGTGCTGCCGCAGGCGATGCGGGTGATCGTGCCGCCCACCGGCAACGAGTTCATCAACCTGCTCAAGACCTCCGCTCTGTGCGCCGTCGTGCAGTACGAGGAGGTGCTGCGCAAGTCGCAGAACATCGGCAACAACTCGGGCGCGGTCGTGGAGATGCTGTTCGTCGCCACGATCTGGTTCCTGGTCATCACGACGATCTTCAGCATCGGGCAGTTCTATCTGGAGCGTCACTACGCGCGCGGCTCGTCCCGTCAGCTGCCCGCGACACCGTGGCAGCGGGCGCGGCAGCTGGTGTTCACCTTCAGCCGCGGTACGGGATCGGGATCGGGAGCGGGAGGAGGCGCCGCATGAGCGCGATGGTGAAAGCGGAGGCCGTACACAAGTCCTTCGGCCCGGTCGAGGTGCTCAAGGGCATCGACCTGGAAGTGGCTCCGCGCGAGGTGTTCTGCATCGTCGGGCCCTCCGGCTCGGGCAAGTCGACCTTCCTGCGGTGCATCAACCACCTGGAGAAGATCAACGCCGGGCGTCTGTACGTCGACGGCACCCTCGTCGGCTACCGGGAGCACGGCAACAAGCTCTACGAGCTGCGTGACCGCGAAGTCGCAGCTCAGCGCCGCGACATCGGCATGGTCTTCCAGCGCTTCAACCTCTTCCCGCACATGACCGCGGTGGAGAACGTCATGGAGGCGCCGGTACTGGTCAAGGGGGAGAGCAAGGCGAAGGCACAGGAACGTGCCCGCGCGATGCTCGACCGCGTCGGACTCGCCGACAAGACCCACAGCTACCCCTCCCAGCTCTCGGGCGGACAGCAGCAGCGCGTCGCGATCGCGCGTGCGCTGGCGATGGAGCCGAAGCTGATGCTCTTCGACGAGCCGACCTCCGCGCTCGACCCGGAGCTGGTGGGTGAAGTGCTGGACGTGATGCGGGATCTGGCCGAGGACGGCATGACGATGATCGTCGTCACGCACGAGATGGGCTTCGCCCGTGAGGTCGGCGACTCGCTGGTCTTCATGGACGACGGCGTCGTCGTGGAGTCCGGGCACCCCCGGGACGTACTGACCGACCCGCAGCACGAGCGGACGAAGTCGTTCCTGTCCAAGGTGCTTTAGCGCGCGGGTGCGCGCTGTCGGCCGGCGGGGGGCGGATCCACGGGCGGCCGTCGGTCCGCCCCTCGTCGGCCGGTCCCGTCCGCCGGTCCGCCGGTCCGCCGGTCCGTGCGGCCGTTGCGCCGGTGGTGCGTACCCGTCCAACGGTGGGCACCGCCCCCCTGGGGGTACCACCGGCGTAGCCAGGGTGGGGTATCCCCGGCGTAGCCAGGGGGAGTAACGTCTGGATCATGTTTGCTGCTTACGCTGCGCGCATCGACAAGGATCAGCCGCTCGAAGGACTGGAGCTGGGCGACCGTCCGGAACCGACAGTTCCGGACGGCTGGACGACGGTCGACGTCAAGGCGGCGTCGCTCAACCACCACGACCTGTGGTCGCTGCGGGGCATCGGGCTCGGCGAGGAATCGCTCCCGATGACTCTGGGCTGCGACGCCGCGGGCATCGACGCCGAGGGCAACGAGGTCGTGCTGCACTCGGTCATCGGCGCCACCGGCCACGGAGTCGGCCCGCGCGAGGGCCGCACCCTCCTCACCGAGAAGTATCAGGGAACCTTCGCCGAGCGCGTCGCCGTCCCGCAGTGGAACGTGCTGCCCAAGCCGAAGGAACTGTCCTTCGAGGAGGCCGCCTGCCTGCCGACGGCATGGCTCACCGCGTACCGCATGCTCTTCACCAACGCCGGTGTACGGCCCGGCGACAGCGTCCTCGTGCAGGGTGCCGGCGGCGGTGTCGCGACCGCCGCGATCGTGCTCGGGGCCGCGGCAGGACTGCGGATGTTCGCCACCAGCCGCCATGAGGACAAGCGCAAGCGCGCCGTCGAACTCGGTGCGGAGGCCGCCGTGGAGACCGGTGCGCGGCTGCCGCAGCGCGTCGACGCCGTGCTGGAGACGGTGGGCGCCGCCACGTGGTCGCACTCCCTGAAGTCGCTCAAGCCGGGCGGCACGGTCGTCATTTCGGGTGCGACCAGCGGCCCGAACCCGCCCGCCGCAGAGCTCAACCGTGTCTTCTTCCTGGAGTTGAAGATCGTCGGTTCCACGATGGGCAGCAAGGAGGAGCTGGCCTCGCTGCTGAACTTCTGCGCCGCCAAGGGCGTCCGCCCGGTCATCGACTCCTCGCTGCCGCTGGACCGGGCCCGCGAGGGCTTCGTGAAGATGGCGGAGGGCGACCTGTTCGGCAAGGTCGTACTGACCGTCTGAGCGAGCTCCGCTCCCGATGCACCAGCACGAGCATCCGGGCCTGTGAGGTGCAAAAACGTCACTGGTGCCGCAATGGGATGAGTATCCGCTGCTGTGGGCGCGGTCGCGTGGCTACTCTGGAATCGTCGCTCAGTGACGAAGGAGGTCCACGTGACAATGGCAGCCCCCGAGCGCGATTCCGACGTGGTGGCCGACGGCAGCACGGGGTCATCGGTGGAGAACGCCTTCGACGCATTGAGCGCGGCAGCCCCCGAGGGGTGGCGCGTGGAGTTGATCGAGGGAGAGATCCACGTGGTCCCACCAGCCAATGGCGAACATGAAGAAATCGTGTCTGAGCTCTCGGACCAGGTGACGCAGCGCCGACGAGATCGCGGCCTGCGTACCTACACCGGGCTCGGTCTGTACGTCCCCGACGCTTCCCCGACGGGGAAGGTCGTCCCCGACCTCGTCATCGCACCCAAGGGAAGCTTCGGGGACGACGCCGAGTATCACGACCCCGCGCCCGTCATGCTCGTCGGTGAGGTGACCTCCCGATCCACCGGCCGGCAGGACCGTGGGCCGAAGCTGCGTGGCTACGCGCGCGCGGGCATCCCCTGCTATCTGCTGATCGACCGCGAGGCGGGCGAGATCATCGTGCACTCCGAGCCCTCGGACGGCGCGTACACCCGTAGCACCGAGGCGAAGCTCTCCAAGAGCATCGAGCTGCCCGAACCCCTCGGATTCGAGCTGGACACAGGCGAGTTCTGAAGCAGCCTGAGCTGTCCAGCTCAGCTGTCGCAGCCCCCGTCTCCGTCTCCGTGCTTCTCGGGGTCGCGCAGGAGGGCCACGAGGTGGGCCGCCGCTGTGGACAAGTGGCGCCGGGCCTCGCGTAGTTGGTCCTCGCTCACCCCGTGATCGCGTGCCGCGTCGCGTACGTCGTCGCGGAAGTGGTCGAGCAGCCGTTCCAGGTCGCGGCCCGGGTCGTCGCTCGAAGTCTCCTGCTCCTTCGCCCAGTCGGGCCGCGGTGGCTCTTCGTCCGCCGCGCCGGTGCGGGTCGTCTCGCCGGCGTCCGTGTCCTGCCGCGAGTACGGGAACCAGGGCGCGGTGTGGGACGTGATGCGGCCCAGGTTGCCCATTTCGCGGGCCAGTTGGGACATGCCGTCGCGGACCGCGCCCGGCCAGTCGCCCGACTTCGCCCGCGACTGGACCTGGTCCTGCACCTGCTTGGCGATGCGCTGCACCTCTTCGACGGCTGCCGCGCGCGCCTCGGCCTCCTTCGCCTGGCGTTTGGCCTGCTGGGTCTCTCTCCTGGCGCGGCGGGCCTGTTCCTTCCACTCGTCCTTGGCCCGCCTCATCTCCCCCTTCGCCTTCTGCCACGCCTCCCTGTCGCTCCAGCCGGCCTCCGTACCGGCGGCGGCTGCGTCCGTACGGGCGCGCGCGGCCTGTTCGGACATCTCGCGCCGCAGGTCGCGCGCGGAGCCGCTGACGTCTTCGCGGATGTCGGCGGCGAGTGCGGTCAGGGATTCGCTGATCTCCACTTCCAACTCGGCCAGCTCGCCGCTGCGTTCGGCGAGCTCGGCGCGGCCGGCGTCGGTGATCGAGTAGACCTTGCGGCCGCCGGCCTCGGTGGTGTGGCTGACCAGCCCTTCGGCCTCCAGTTTGGCCAGGCGCGGATAGACGGTGCCGGCGGAGGGCGCGTACAGACCCTGGAAGCGCTCCTCCAGCAGCCGGATCACCTCGTAGCCGTGCCGCGGCGCCTCGTCGAGCAACTTCAGGAGGTAGAGGCGCAGTCGGCCGTGGGCGAAGACGGGAGGCATGTCACACGTCCTTGCTGAAGTGGGGGGCGTCGTCGCGCGATGCGTCGTCGTCGTTCGGTGCGCTGCGGCGCAGCAGGGCGATGGAGCCGGAGACGCTGTTGGCCCTGAGCCGGCCGTTTCCCGTGCCGAGTGTGCCCTTCACCGTTGCCGCGCCCCACTGGCCGTCGGCCTTCAACTCCTCGAAGGCGCTGGAGACTCCGCCGCTCGCGCTGCCGGCCTCCACCATGGCGTGTACGGGCGGCGAGAGCCGGATGGCGACCGTGCCGGAGACGGTGCCGAGGCCGATGTCGATCTTGTCGCCGCCCTCTCCCGGGTCGAGGTCGAGGATCATGTCGCCGCTGACCGAGTCGGCCTTGACGGCCGAGCAGTGGCCGTCGATGACGGTCAGGTCGCCGGAGACGGAGTTGAAGACGAGCTTGCCGTTCAGGCTCTGTGCCTCGATGTTGCCGGAGACGGTGTCGGCCCGTACCTGACCGGTGAGCCCGACGAGGGTGGTGTCGCCGTTGACGCCGCGGATGTCCGTACGTCCGGTGATCCCGGAGACGAATGCGTTCGCCCCGACGACACCGACCGACAGCTGCGCGTCTGCGGGCACCGAGACGGAGACGACGGCGTGCCGGTTCCAGCCTTTGCGGTCCAGCCACTTCAGGAAGCCCTTCCAGGGCACGTCCTCATAGGCGACGACCAGGGAACTCCCGTCCCGCGTCACCACGAGCGGAGGCCCTTGCACTTCGCTGACCTCGATGCGGGCGCCCGGCCCTGTGGTGCCCACGACGTTGACCGTGCCGTTGACAACGCGCACCTGGAGCGTGTCGAGGGGGCCGTCGAAGTCGAGGGTCTGTGCCTCGGAGATCTGCCACGAGCGTTCGGCGGGCACAGCGGCCTCCCGGGGTAGACGTGCGGCGACATATCGCGTCCGTGGATGAACACGATATGTCGTGTGTGCTGCGGAGGCAAGCGCCGGAACTCAGCGCTCCGAGGCTTCGGTGCCGTCAGGGTGTCAGTCCCTCACGGCGTCCGGTCCGTGCGGGCCGCCAGGGCGACGAGTGCCGCCGTGGTGTCGAGAGCGGCCGGATCCCCGGACAGCCGGGTGATCGCGATTCGGATGTGCGGAGGGTGAGGGGAGGTGGAGAAGTGACTGCCGGGGGAAGCGGTGGTGCCGCGCGCGGCGAGCGTGACGAGGGCCGAGGTCTCGTCGGCCACCGGGATCCACAGGGAGAGCCCGTCGTGGTTGCGGGTCTTGATGCCGTGCCCGGCGAGCCGTTCCGCGAGTCCGGTGCGGCGCAGCCGGTAGTGGCGGGCGGCGTCCTCCACATGTGCGGCCGTGGTGGAGTCGGTGAGCAGGTGCGCGAGAGCGTCCTGGAGGATGCGGCTCGTCCAGCCCGTCCCGTACGTGCGCAGGACACGGGCCTTCTCGACGATGCTCTGCGGGCCCCCGAGCACGGCAAGGCGCAGGTCGGGCCCGTACGCCTTGGAGTAGGAGCGCACGACGACCGTACGGTCCGGCAAGTGTGCGCCGATGCTGCAGGCCGGGACCGCCGCAAGCGGGCCGAGGCCGTCGTCCTCGACGACCGCGACGTTCGCCGCACCTTCGAGGGCGGCGGCCAGCGCCTCGGCACGCCGTGCGGACATGGACCAGCCGCAGGGTGTCTGGGCGCGCGGCTGGAGCAGGAACATGGCGGGACGCGCGGTCAGTGCCTCGGTGAGCGACTCGGGTACGGGGCCCTCCCCGTCGCAGGCGACGGGCACGGTGCGGACCTCGAGGGCGTCCAGGATGTCCAACAGCCTTACGGCGGTGGGCTCTTCGACGGCGACCCGGTCCCCGGGGACGAGCAGTGCCTGGCACAGCAGATGCACTCCCTCGAAGCCGCCGCCCACGGCGAGCCACGCCTCGGGCGTGAACGGCCAGGTGCCGCGGACGGCTTCAAGCAGGGCAGGGGTGACGGCCGTACGTGAATAGTCGTTGAGGCGGGGCGTTCTCACCCCCGCGAGCAGAGCCTCTTCCAGCGGGGGGAGCAGCGCCGGGTCGGGGGCTGCGATGGCCAGGTCCTGGGTGAGGCGGTCGCCCAGGTCGCCGAGGCGTTCGAAGCGGACGGGATGGGCGATGGTGGGCGGACCGCTGACCATGCTGCCGCGCCGGCCAAGTGTGGTGATCATGCGGTGCTTTCGCAGCGTGGCCCATGCCTCGGCGACCGTTCCGGGGCTGACGCCGAGGCGTGCGGCCAGCGCCCGGACGGTGGGGAGCGAGGCGCCCGGGGCGAGTTCGCCGCTGCGAATGAGGTCGGTCATGGCGGCGGCGATTCCGCGGGCGCTGGTCTCGGGGAGCCTGTCTGCGAGTTCGCCGGCCGAGGGGCCCGTCTGCTCTGTGCGGACTGTGGGACTCACGCCCATGACGCCACTCCTCGTCTCGGTACGGGCGCCCGCAGCGTAATCGCCGTATCACCATGTGAGAAAGCTGTGTTCGGTAACAAAAAGAGTCTTGTGCGCTCCATTCACTGAACAATAGCCTCCAGTTCCGCCCCGGACGTATGAGTCCTACCTGGCAGTACGCGGCAAGTACGCGGAAATCGGAACAAGCAAGCGCGAAAGCAAGGAGCACAACGTGTCGCCAACCGACATCCGCCTCGCACTGCGCGACTGGGACCATCTGGTCCCGCTGGCGGCCGGTTCGGTCGGCACCCCCGGTATCGATCTCCGGATCGAGTCGCGGGAGACGACGCCCGACGTGCTCGCAGAGCCCGGACTCGACGGCGGCGAGACCTCGTTCAGCCGCTATGTTCAGGCACGAGCCGCGGGCGACGACCGTCTGGTCGGGCTGCCCGCATTCGTCATGCGGGGCTTCCGTCACCGCTGCGTACTCGTACGCTCCGACAGCCCGCGCACCTCACTGGCCGAACTCGCGGGCGCCCGCGTCGGACTGACCGGCTGGCCCGACTCCGGCAACACCTGGACGCGTGCGCTGCTGCGCGCCGAAGGCGTCGAACTGGCCGATGTGGACTGGCGGGTGGGTCCGCTGGCGGCGGGCGAGACAGGCAAGGAGAGGCTGGGAAGCGGGCGGCTGCCACCGAACGTCTCCGTGCTGGCCGAGGGCGAGTCACTCGTCGAGGAGCTGGCGGCCGGGACGCTGGACGCCGTGCTCACTCCCTTCATGCCGCCCGAACTCTTCACGCGCGACAGCCGGTTCCGGCATCTGCTCACCGACCACGCCGCCGCGGAGCGCGCCTACTGGAATCACTTCGGCTTCGTCCCCGGCATCCACCTCGTCACCCTGCGGCGCGAGACGGTCGACGCCGCGCCGGAACTGCCCGGGGCGCTGCTCACCGCGCTCGAGGACTCCAAACGCCACTGGGTGCGGCGGCGCCGCATCCTCGCCGACACCACTCCGTGGCTGCTGCGTGAACTCACCGAGTCGGCCCAGCTGTTCGGCGACGACTGGATGCCGTACGGCGCGCAGCGCAACGCGGAGATGATCCGCACCTTCTGCACCGAACTGCACGAGCAGGGCATCCTGCCCGATCCGGTCGACCCCGGCGTCCTCTTCCCCGATCCCGCCCTCGCAGCACCCGCCTCACGCCACGAAGCCCTGCCTGCCCGGTAGGGCACCGGCACCGGCACCGAACTACGGAGTTGCACGCCATGCGTACCGCCGTCGGACAGTTCACCGCCAGCCCCGACTGGAAAGAGAACCTGCTCGCCTGCCTGGACCTCACGGCGCAGGCCGAGCGGGGCGGTGCGGACCTGCTCGTGCTCCCCGAAGGCGTACTCGCCCGCTTCACCGAGGACCGCCACCGCATTCGCGAGGTCGCACAGCCGCTGGACGGGCCGTTCGTCTCCGGGTTGCGCGAGGCGACGGCGGGCGGCCGTGCCACTGTCGTCGCCGGCATCCACGAACCGTCCGGCGACGGACGGGTCTTCAACACGCTCGTGGCTCTCAGGGACGGTGAACTGGTCGCCCGCTACCGCAAGATCCACCTCTACGACGCCTTCGGCGACCAGGAGTCGGCTCATGTCCGTCCCGCCGACGAACCCCCTGTCGTCATCGATGTCGCGGGCACCCAGGTCGGCCTGATGACCTGCTACGACGTGCGATTCCCCGAGCTGGCCCGGCTGTTGGTCGACGCCGGTGCCGAAGTCCTCGCCCTGCCCGCGGCGTGGGTACGCGGACCGGCCAAGGAACGCCACTGGGAAGTCATGCTCGCCGCACGGGCGTTGGAGAACACCTGCTGGGTCGCCGCCAGCGGTGAATGCGGACCTCGCAACATCGGCAACAGCATGATCGTCGATCCGCTCGGCACCGTCCGCGCCCGGCTCTCCCACAGCCCCGGCCTGGCCTGGGCCGAGACCGACCCCGCGACCTGTCGCTGATCACGAGTCTCCTGCTGGCCGCCTGCGGCGGCGGCGGAGGTGGGAACGGGGGCGGATCGCCACCCCCGCCGCCTCCGCCACCTCCGCCGCCCCCGCCTCCGATTGAAGCGACACTGGAGTCGATCCAGGAAAACGTCTTCAGCGCGATCTGCACCAACTGTCACGTCGGTCCCGGCGCGCCGGAGGGCCTGCGGCTCGAAGAAGGCATGTCGCACGCGATGCTCGTCAATGTGCCGAGCAGCGAAGTTCCCTCGATCCTGCGCGTCGACCCCGGCAATCCCGACGACAGCTACCTGGTCCAGAAGATCGAAGGCACCGCGTCGGTCGGCGCGCGCATGCCGCTCGGCGGTCCGAACCTGTCGGCCGAAGAGATCGCAGCCATCCGCCAATGGATCACGGATGGCGCTCTCGAGACCACGGCGGCGAGGTTGAACGTGGCCGCGGCCAAGCTCCAGCTTCTTGAGCCTGTACCGGAAGCGGACATCCGCCCCGCAGATGCCCCGCCGGTGGCGGAGCTCCTGGTCGCCGCGGACCAGGCGCTTGACGTGAACTTGCTCGGCGCCAACACCGTCACGCTGCAGGCGAGCGGCGGGGATGGCAGTTTCGGCGAAGGCAACGAATCGGCGATCGCGCACCGCATCGTCATGACGCAGCACGACCCGTCGGTCTTCCGCCTGATTCCGCTGCGGCCGCTCGCCGCGGACCGTTACCGGCTGCGCGTTTCCGGATCGGAACCGCTCGCAGTGGCAGATCTCCAGGCGGAGGCGATCGACGGCGATGCCGATGGCCGTGCGGGCGAGGATTTCGTCGCCGACTTCTCGGCCGGGCCCCAGCGTTGACGCGCCTCGGCAGGGTGGGCCTGCGCCTGCTCGAGATTGCGGCAGTCATCGGCCTGCTGGCCGCGAACGGGCCCGCAGCCGCGGAGCCGTATCTCGCGGTGCGCCAGGGATTGCCGTGCTCGGGCTGCCACGTCAACCCGACGGGCGGGGGCCTGCGCAACGCGGCTGGCAACGCCTTCGCGCAGAACGAGCTGGCGGCGCGGAGCATCGAGACTGGCGAGACGCAGTGGCTTGGCGAGCTGAACCGGTTCGTCTCGTTCGGCGGCGATTTTCGCGGCAGCGCCACGTACACGGATTTCCCGGACGCGGAAGCCGAGGATGTCGCTTTCGCGGTCGACGAGCTGCGCGCCTACCTCGACGTCCACGTCATCCCCGATCGGCTGTCGGTGTACATCGACCAGAAACTCGCGCCCGACGGCAGCCGGAACCTCGAGGCTGTCGGGCGATTCTTCTTCGACGAATCGAAGCGCTACTACGTGAAGGCCGGACAGATGTACCTGCCGTTCGGGCTGCGGCTCGAGGACGACACGGCATTCGTCCGCCAGGTGTCGGGCATCGGCTTCGACACGCCCGACAATGGCGTGGAGCTCGGCCTCGAGTCCGGCCCGTGGAGCGCGCAATTCGCTGTCTCGAACGGCACGGCCGGCGGCGCGGAATCCAACTCCGGCAAGCAATGGAGCCTGCGCGGCGAATACGTGCGCTCGGCGTGGCGTGCGGGTGCGAGCTACAACTTCAATGACGCCGGCGACATGGGACGCCATCTCGTGGCACTGCACGGCGGCCTGCGCACCGGCCCGATCGCGTGGCTCGCGGAGGTGGACTACGTCGAGGATCGCGGCCTGCCGGGCGGAAGCGTGAGCCGCTTCGTCGGCTTGCTCGAGGCGAACTGGATGCCGCGGCAGGGCCACAACCTCAAGCTGACGCTCGAATCCTACGAGCCTGATACGGACGTCGACGAGGACGAGCAGGATCGCTACTCACTCGTCTACGAGTACGTGCCGTTCCAGTACCTGCAGCTCCGGGGCGGGATCCGCTATTACGACGGTGTGTCGGGAATCGACCTGCAGAACCGGCGCTTCGGCTTCATCGAGCTGCACGGCTTCTTCTAGCGAGTCCGCAGGGCCCGTTTCACCGCGCTAAGATGCGGGGACCGCGCTCGCGCGCCCCTGGGTCCGGCGTGAATCTCCGTCATTGCATCGTGCGTGGCTGCGGCATCGCAGGACTCCTTGCCGGCGCGCCGCTGCACGCGCACGAGTTCCACGGTTACCTGACGCTCACCAGCGACTACGTGTTTCGGGGCGCGTCGCAGTCGAACGAGGATCCGACGGTCCAGGCGGGCCTCGACTACGTGCACCCGAGCGGCGTGTTCGCGGGAGCCTTCGCGGCGCACACGGAGTTTCCGGAAAACGCCTTCGGATCGAATCCCGGCTCGCTCGAGCTCGACGCGTATCTCGGCTATAGCCGCGAGGCCGGGCGCGACTGGTTCTGGGACGTCGCCGCGTTCCACTATGACTTCCCGGATTCCACGGGCTTCGACTATTCCTACGACGAGCTGGCCGCGAACCTGCGCTTCCGCGATTTCCTGAGGCTCGGCGCGACCGTGTCGGACGACGCGGGCGCCGGCGGCGCAAGCGGCTGGACCGCGGAGATCGAGCTGCGGCAGTCGCTCGGCGATCGCTTCCAGGTGTCGGGTTCGCTCGGTCACTACGAGTTCGCTCGATCCGACTGGGACGACTATTTCTATTGGGACCTGGGCGTTTCTGCGGACGCCGGCCCGATCACGATCGATCTCCGGTACTTCGATACGGGCGGCGACGAGGCGGGATTTGCGGGCCGGAAGCTGACGGGCTCGCGCCTCGTCGGCAGCGTGTCAGTGGGTTTCTAGCGTCGACCCTGCTATTCGCGCCGCACCGCAATGAATCGTGCCGTTGAGTTCCGCGAGCGCGTCGCAGGCGCTCACCACCCGTGGCGAGCCGGTGACTTCGCGCTCGACGGGACGGGACGTGCGCACCAGCAGGCGCTCGACATCGGACGCCTGCAATGACGGCGCGCGCTCGAGCAGCAAGGCGACGATTCCGGTCACGTGCGCCGCGGCGATCGAGCTGCCGGACAGGTAGTCGTAGCCGTCCGGCGGCACGAGCGTCAGGACATCATGGCCGGGGGCGATGAGCCGCCCGATGCCCGCTGGCACGCTGCCGACCGCAATGACGCCCGGGAGGCTCGCCGGGAACGCCGCGCCGGGTTTTCCGTCGCCCCGTGCAGCGACTACGACGATGTCCTGCTCGATCGCTTTCGCCAGCAGCCGTGCGATCAAGGGATCCGACGGACCGCCGAGGCTGAGGTTCAGCACGTCGCTGCCGGCTGTGATCGCGTGGTCGAGCGCACGGGCGAGGCTGAAGCTCGTGCAACTCCCGCGGCCTTCCGCGTTCCGTT
>DATMEI010000100.1:0-6796 GCA_035556995.1 Streptomyces sp. | reverse complement strand
GACCTGACCATGCTCTCGGACATCTTCCCCACCGGCTATCACGGCTGCGTCAGCGCGAACGTCGGTGTGGGCAGCACCGTCTACATCGCAGGAGCCGGCCCGGTCGGCCTCGCCGCGGCGGCGTCGGCGCAACTCCTGGGCGCCGCAGTCGTCATCGTCGGCGACCTGAACGAGGAACGGCTCGCCCAGGCCCGTAGCTTCGGCTGCGAGACGATCGACCTGACGCGCGGCAACCCGCAGGAACAGATCGAGGACCTCATCGGCGAACCCGAAGTCGACGCGGCGGTCGACGCCGTCGGCTTCGAGGCGAGAGGCCACGGCAAGAACGCCGCCGAGGCACCCGCCACCGTGCTCAACACCCTGATGACGGTGAGCAGAGCAGGCGCTTCCCTCGGCATCCCCGGCCTGTACGTCACCGAGGACCCGGGCGGCGTCGACAGCGACGCACAGACGGGAGCGCTCAAGGTGCGTCTCGGACTGGGCTGGGCCAAGAGCCACAGCTTCACCACCGGCCAGTGCCCCGTCATGAAGTACCACCGGGATCTGGCCATGGCGATCCTCCACGACCGCGTCCAGATCGCGAAGGCCGTCAACGCCCAGATCATCTCCCTGGAGGACGCCCCGCGCGGCTACGCCGAGTTCGACAAGGGCGCGAGCCGCAAGTACGTCCTCAACCCCCACGGAGCCCTCGACAGGTTCAAGAAGGCCGCCTAGCCGGTCGGCTGACGCCCCGTCGGGCCGCGCTCACGCGCAAGCCCGGCGGGTGGACCCCTGGCGTCGGGCAGACATGAGGACGGGCAGCTCAAGGACCGAGTGTGAACTGGTTCCTGAGCTGCCCGACGGGGCCGCTTGGCGACTAGAGGGCGTCAGTTGCAGTGCCCCCTGTGGAGTCACCGCCGGCGTTCTCGATGTCCTCGTTTCCGATACCGCAGACCTGCTGGCGGGCGCTCGAGTCGCCGTCGCCCGCAACGATGAGGGGGCCGGTGATGGTGATGAGCCCGCCGCCGATCGTCGGCGTTGAGGTGTTGTTGTTCGCTTCCTGCTCGCAGTTGACGATCACGGTCCTCGGGGACTCCTCCCCTCCGCCGCCGGCGGACGCGACGCCGGCACCGAGCATGCTGACGCTACCGACCATGGTCGCCACAAGAGCAGCTACGCGAAGCTTGGGCATTACATCTCCACTTCCATGAGGGCTTGACACGATCAGTAATTGATCGCATGTGGCAGTGGCAAACCATATTCCTTAAATTGTGCATTTCTCCTGCAACACGCCGCTTTGTTCTAGGTGCTACGGGAGGCGAGTCGTCAGTCCTGGCTCGGACACGGATCAGGGACCGAGCCTGTGGGCTCGGTCCCTGATTTGTGCCGATGAGGCCGGTCTCAGCGACTTAGCCGCCGAGTACTTCGGTTCCGGTGCCGCCTGTGGCGGTGCCGGCCGTGTTCTCGTTCTCCTCGTTGCCGACACCGCAGATCTGCTGGGTGGCGCTGGCGTCGGCGTCGCCGCCATTGCCGGTCTGGGCGACGGTGATTGCCGTGGCGATCGTGGTTGTTGAGGTGTTGCTGCCGGCGTCCTGCGAGCAGTTGACGGTCGGGAGCTCCTGCTCCACGCCGCCGGCGGACGCGACGCCGGCACCGAGCATGCTGACGCTACCGAGCATGGCGGCTACAACGGCAGCTTCGCGAAGCTTGCGCATTACTTCTCCACTTCCATGAGGGCTTGACACGACCAGTAATTGATCGCATGTAGCAGTGGCAAACCATATTCCCGAAGTAAGACACTTCATCTGCAACACGCCGTTTTAGGTGCTTATTAGCTGTATTGGCCCCAGAGGGGGTCGACATGGCTCAGGGACCGAGCTTGTGGGCTCGGTCCCTGATTTGTGCCGATGAGGCTGTACTTTGCGGCTAGCCGGCTACTTCGGTTCCGGTGCCCCCGGTGGAGTCACCGGCCGTGTTCTCGTTCTCCTCGTTGCCGACGCCGCAGATCTGCTGGGTGGCGCTGGAGTCGGCGTCGCCGCCGTTGCCAGTCTGGACGAGGGTGATTGCCGTGCCGCCGAGCGTGGTCGTTGCGGTGTTGTCCCCGGCGTCCTGCTCGCAGTTGACGGTCGGGAGCTCCTGCTCCACGCCGCCGGCGGACGCGACGCCGGCACCGAGCATGCTGACGCTACCGACCATGGCGGCCACAAGAGCAGCTTCGCGAAGCTTGCGCATTACATCTCCACTTCCATGAGGGCTTGACACGATCAGTAATTGATCGCATGTAGCAGTGGCAAACCATATTCCCGAAGTAGGACACTTCGTCCGCAACACGCCGTTTGTTCCGATTGATTACTCGGAGGATGCCTTCAGTGCATGCCGCCGCGTGCCCGGTGGCGATCTGGTGTTCTCGTGCCCAGGTCTTAGAGAGGGACTGGCTCGGACACGGCTCAGGGACCGAGCTTGTGGGCTCGGTCCCTGTTTTTTACCGATGAGGCCGGTCTCAGCGCCTAACCGATGATGTCGGTTCCGATGCCGCCTGTGGCGGTGCCGGCTGTGTTCTCGTTTTCCTCGTTCTCGATGCCGCAGACCTGCTGGGTGGCGCTGGCGTCGGCGTCTCCGCCATTGGTGGTCGGAGTGACGGTGATCGTGCCGGCGATCGTCGTCGTTGAGGTGTTGGTGCTGGCGTCCTGCTCGCAGTTGACGGTCGGGAGCTCCTGCTCCACGTCACCGGCGGACGCGATGCCGGCACCGAGCATGCTGACGCTACCGAGCAGGGCGGCCACTACGGCAGCTTCGCGAAGCTTGCGCATTTCATCTCCACTTCCATGAGGGCTTGACACGACCAGTAACTGATCGTATGTAGGCAGTGACACACGGTATTGCGGAGGTTGCCCATTTCGCTTCAAACACGCCGCTGGGAGGTGACGAACCGTCAGGCAGGAGGGGCCCGCCCGATGCTCGCGCCGGGGTGAGTGGAACCTCCGTAGCGGATGCGGCTGCGCTCTTCCGCGAACAGCAGACGTTCAATTCGGGCGTTCGACGGCCAGGGAAGCAAGAGCGAGCCGGGCACCACTGTGACTGCTGCCCGCTCGGCCAGGGCGAGGCCAAGTGAGGCTGAGGCGGCCGGAGTTGGGGGGGTGCCCGACAACCAGGGGTGGAGAACGACGAAGAGCCCGGCCGCCTGAGCGGTCGGGCTCGTGAGTGGTTGCCCCCCAACACGCTTTCCAGATAACTGCCTTCGGGTTCGAGCATGTGCGGGGGCGTACCAACCTGTGGCGGAGGAACCGCGGTTGGGTGGCTGCTGCTGAGGCAGCGTGTCAGCTACCTCGTCAGCGGCCGCCCGAGGCGGGAGGCAGGTGAAGATCGTTCGCGGGCGGGGGTGGGGGGCTGTGAAGACCCGTCGGACGGGCAGGCCGGGCCTATAGACAGTCGTCCTGACGACCGTCACCTTTCGACCCTCGTGGTCCTGTCGCCCCGAACGGAGCCCACCCCATGCCCAAGCCCATCTCTTCCCTCGCCACCTGGGGCCTCGCCGCCGCAGCCGCCGGTGCGCTGCTGGTGGGCTGCTCGTCGGAGGCGAAGCTGCCCAAGGACAAGGTGGCGAACACGGTGGCCGAGAAGCTCGCCGCGCAGACGGGCCAGCCGAAGCCGGACGTCACCTGTCCCAAGGACCTCGTCGGCAAGGTCGGCACCTCGATGCGCTGCAAGCTCACCGCGAGCGACGGCACCAGCCTCGGCGTGACCGTCAAGGTCACCTCCGTCGACGGCGACAAGATCGACTACGACATCAAGGCCGACGGGTAGGCCTCCCGAGGGCCGGGGACTCGGCGATCACGTGGTTGTCGGCGTCGAACTCCGCGTCCCGGTCCCGGCGAACCTCCAGCCGCCAACGCCGCGCCTCGACTCGCCGCGGATCGTCTTGTCGCTGACGGCCAGCGTGAACTTCTGGTCACTCAGCTCGTGTTGGGCGATGCTCCGGCCGCGGGGACTGCGCGTGTGAGTGACGTGTGAGGCGGAGGCGCAGGTTGTGTCGGAGTGCACGGGGGCTGGGCCTACAGGGGCACGGGGAGGCATGCTGACGTCATGGAAGCCTTGTTGTACGTGCTGTGGTTCGTCGCGATCGCGGCCCTGTTCATCTGGTCCCGGAAGCGCGCTGCTCGGCGTGCGCAGGGCAGGGTGGAGGGTCGCGCCGAGCTGAGGGCCCTGGCAGTGGGCCGTGGATGGACCTACGAGCCCGGGGTTCCCGGGCTCATCGACCAGTTCTCCGGCGCTGGGCCGCTGCCCGTCGCGAAGGGGGTGCCGGGCGGAAACGTCGTCACCGGAACGCACCGCGGATTCGCCTTCCGAGCCTTCGAGTACCAGAGCACCCTCGCCTACGGGTCCGGGGTGGACGATCACATGAAGCAGCAGATCCACTACTTCCCCGTCTGGGCGCTGAAGCTGAGCGCGCCCGTTCCCGACATCCGCATTCTGCACCGGCGTTGGCACAGCAGGATCACCTCAGGCAGCCCCCTCGCCACGGGGATCCCCCAGGTCGACGAGGAGTTCCACATCGTCGCCGAGGACGAGGAGCGCGCCCGGGCGTTGCTGCTCGGCGGGCTGGGCCAGTTCCTGATCTCCGACCCGCGCGCCGGCGAGTTGCCGCTCGAGGTGCGCCACGGCCACCTGCTCACCTGGCGTTCGGAGGAGAAGCTCTCGACCGAGAACCTCGACGTGCCGCTGGACTTCCTCACCGACGCCGTAGGGAAGCTTCCGGCCCAGACGCCGTAGCGGAGCCGTCCCGGCAACCGTCAGCCGGTTGCCGGGGCGCCGTTCCCGCGTCCCCCTGCGATTCCGGATGCCGGTCCGGTGCGGTCGGCGCACGCAACGGCCGTTGTGTGAATGTCTGTTGCAGAGTCTGTGGCGATACCGACGGCCGGTGCCGCCTGCGAGGAAAATCCTTCCCTGGTCGTCAACTAACGGGGCAGTGAGAGCAGTTCACCCCCGGCACGAGGGGAAACGGGGGTGCTCATGGCCGACGTCCGAGTGGAACCGAGCGAACTTCGCACGGCATCCGGAAAGATCAAGAAAGCGGTGGGCAAGGGCGGCGACGCCAAACTCGACGAGATCGCGAACGGCGCCGACTTCGGCCACGGCGACGCCGCCAAGGCCTTCTCGGAGCTGATGGCCACCTGGAACGTGGCCGTCACCAAGACGCTCAAGGACGACGCGGAATCCTCCGCGGACAAGCTCAACGACAACGCCGAGTCGTACGAGCGCTCCGAGCAGCAGTCACAGAACCACTTCACCGGGCCCGCGGTCACCGGACCCGGCCCGATCTACTGACGGGGGATCAATGGCGGCACAACTCGGCGAGACCCGCGATCCGCGCCAGCTGATCCCGGGCAACTCCGACGACCTCAACGACCGGGCCGACAAGCTCCGTACCAGATCCAAGACCCTCGACGGCATCGGCGACGACCTGGGCGCCATCCGCATCGCCAGCTGGGAGGGCAAGGCCAGCGACGCGTTCTGGAAGGACTTCTCACCCCAGAAGGCGCGCTGGCACCGCGGCTCCGACTCGATGACCGAGGCCGAGAAGGCCCTGCGCGATTACGCCCGTACCCTCAACTGGGCCCAGTCCGAGGCGGAGCGGGCGATCCGGCTGCACGAGGGCGGAGACGAGGCCGGGGCTGAGACGACGCTCAACTCTGCGCGCACCCAGCTGGAGACGGCAGGCGCCACCGCGGCCAAGAAGTTCGAGGCCCAGGGCGGCAAGGCCGACGGCGCCCCGGACTGGCTGTTCTTCTCAGCGGAGGCGGCCGACAGCAACACGGGCAAGACGAGCATGGAGATAGCCAACCGCGAGTTCACCGACCGGATGAATCCGCTGACGGCCCCCAGGGCCTGGGGCGACTACAAGGACCTGACCGCAGAGCAGCGGCAGGCGCTGCGCGAGGAGACCTCTGGCAAGGGTCCCGGCATCAGCGTGGCGGGTCCCTCCGTCACCGGCGGTGCGAAAGTGTGGGGGGCCGAGGCCCAGGGCCGCAGCGATTTCGCGGGCGGCGAGGTCTCCGGCAAGGCGGGCATGAACCTTCTCGGCGTCGAGGCTCAGGCAGGGGTCGGCCTGCAGGACGGCAACGCCACCGCCTCGGCCGGGGGAAAGGCCTATCTGGCCCAGGCCACGGCCGAAGGCAAGTACGCGGCCGGTTACTTCGAGACCTCCGGCAAGGCCTCGGCGTACGCCGGTGCCGAGGCAGACGTCAAAGGCTCCATCGGCGCTGACGGCGTCCACGGCGAAGCCGGAGCCTTCGCAGGGGCCAAGGCCACCGCGGAGGGGCACGCCTCGGTGGCGGGTGTCGGAGTCGGTGGTACGGCCGAGGCATGGGCCGGAGTCGGGGCCGAGGCCAAATTCGACGCCGGCTTCAAGGATGACGGAACGTTCACCATCGGTGGCGAGGGCGGTGTCGGCCTCGGTGTCGGCGCCAAGCTCGGCGGCCAGATCGAGATCGACCCGGGCAAGGTCACCGATGCGGCCGGTGACGCAGCGGACGCGGTCGGGGACTGGGGCGGGAGCGCCAAGGACACGGTCGGCGGCTGGTTCGACTGACCCGCCGCGGGGCGGCCCCGCCCGGGGCTCCCCGCCATCGCCCCCATCCCGTGGCTTCCCTTACCGTCGGAACCCGTACCGCAAGGAGTTGATCCACCATGCCGGGCACACTTCCGGTACCGCTCGACATCCAGCTCCCACAGGGCTGGCAGTCGGCACCTCCGGACGAGGTCGGCGCCCCGCACGCCGCCTTCGTCGCACTGCACATGGCCTCCCGGGGCCAGGGCT
>DATMEI010000099.1:0-4776 GCA_035556995.1 Streptomyces sp. | reverse complement strand
GTTCGAGGGGGCTTCGGCCGGCGACGGCTTCTCGACGAGGTCGGAGACCTCCACCACGTCGTCCGCGCCGGTGGGACGTGCGGCTGCGCAGCCGTAGAGGTGGATGCTGTCGGGGTCGACCTCCATGAGGGCGATGACGCTGCCGCCGTGCTGCTCGCGTACCTCCGTCATGCGCGTCAGCAGCGGGTCACGCGGATCGATCAGGTCGTCACCCAGCAGCACGGCGAAGGGCTGATCGCCCACGTGCGGTGCGGCGCACAGGACGGCATGTCCGAGGCCGCGGGGGTTGCCCTGGCGTACGTAGTGCATCGTCGCGAGGTCGCTGGACTCCTCGACCCTGCTCAGTTTCGCCTCGTCGCCCTTGTCGCGAAGAACCTGTTCCAGCTCGTAATTTCGGTCGAAATGGTCCTCAAGGGGGCGCTTGTTGCGGCCTGTGACCATCAGAACGTCGGAGAGTCCAGCCGTCACGGCTTCCTCGACCACATACTGGATCGCCGGCTTGTCGACGACCGGCAGCATCTCCTTGGGTGTGGCCTTGGTGGCCGGCAGGAAGCGGGTGCCCAAACCCGCTGCCGGGATGACAGCCTTGCTGATCTGTGCTCGGGAAGTAGTCATGTCCCGCACGATAACCGGTGACTTTGACCTGAAGGTAAGTCTTCGCTCCGATATGTAGCGGTATGAGCACGCTTGAGCATGCCGGAAGGGACCGGACACAGCAGTGAGCCAATTCGACGGTAGTAAGCGCACGTTGCGGGAGAGCATCCTCGCGGTTAGGGCCCGGTTGACTGCCCGGGACGCGGAGGCGACGGCCACGGTTCTCTCCGAGCGCGCTCTGGAACTCCCCGAACTGGCGGAGGCACAGAGCGTGGCCGCATACGTCTCGGTGGGACGTGAACCGGGGACGCTTCCGCTGCTGGAAGCGCTGCGCGCTCAGGGCGTACGGGTGCTGCTGCCGGTGCTGCTGCCGGACAACGACCTGGACTGGGGCGTGTACGAGGGCGCAGATCGTCTTGTGCGCGCCGGGCGGGGCCTGTTGGAGCCCGGCGGGCCGCGCCTGGGGCCGGACGCTGTGACGGAGGCGGACGTGGTGCTGCTGCCCGGACTGGCTGTGGACGGACAGGGCCTCAGGCTGGGGCGTGGCGGCGGTTCGTACGACCGTGTGCTGGCGCGGATCGGGGCGTCGGGGGCGCGGCCCGCTCTCGCTGTGCTGCTGTACGACGCCGAACTCGTGGGCAGCGTACCGGCGGAACCGCACGATCTTCCCGTCGCGGCTGCGGTGACGCCGTCAGGGATTTTCCGCTTCGAGGCACCGCAGCCGCGCCACCACCACGAACACGACCACGGCCACGACGAACACGACGAACACGACGACCGCCAGGAGTGACTGGCGACGGCGGGCGGGCTGTGCCTACGGCGTGAGGGCCATCTTGTCCTCGGTGCCCTTCTCGACCGCCTGCTGGCTGAACGCCCAGGGCAGCATCGCGCCCTCCGACCATTTGTCCATCTGGTCGACGTAGTTCGGGTTGTAGGTGTGCCCGGAAGCGCCCGTGAGGTTGATCCAGCGCGACTTGTCGAAGTTGTCGAGGCTGACGACCATGCGCATCGACGGCGCCCAGATCACTTCGTAGCCGCCTGCGGCGTTCCAGCCGGTGGCGTTGACGGCGTCCTTGCCGCCGCCGAGGTCCCAGGGGCCGCGGTTGAGGAGGAACTGCATGTAGCCGGGACCGTCCGTGCCGACGGTCTGGTTCTTCAGCATCAGCTGGTGCAGGCGGCCCCAGCTCCAGGTGTCGATGTCCTTGCCGAGCTTGGAGGTCAGCTCCCAGCGTGCGTTCTTCATGGCGTGTGCGAGCAGTTCGTCGCGGTTCTGGTCGCCGGGGCGTCCCTTGTTGTCCGGGGTCTTCCACCAGTCGCTGCCGGAGTCCTTGATGAGTTTCCGTACGACCTCGTACCAGCGGTCGCCGCCGTCCGGCTGTCCGGACGCCGCGTCCCGGACGCCGCACTCGCGCACGAGCCGGGTGTTGCCGCTCAGGTCGTCCACGGGGCCGGAGTCGTCGGTGGGGCGGACGTTCAGGCAGTCGCCCTTCACGCGCAGTTCCTTGGGCAGTTTGTTGCCGAAGGCGAGCAACAGCATGTTTCGCCAGACTGCGTTGAAGTACGCGGCGGGAGCCGAGTCCCGGTCCTGGGTGTAGTCCCAGCCTTCGAGCAGTTGCTGTGCCTCGCGTACGTACCCGTCCTTGACGTTGATCTTCAACAGGTACGGCACGAGCAGCTTGGCGATCTCGCTGCTGTTGTCCATCTGCATGGTCTGCATGTCACCCATGGAGATCTTGCCGCCGTCTTCGACCTTCGAACTGATCAGATCGTTGATCCGCTGGCTGCGGGTCCCGTAGCCCCAGTCCTTGGTGAGCATGTACGGGTACTTCTTCTCGTCGACGACAGCCTGGTTGGCGGTGACTATGTAGCCGCGTGCGGGGTTGTACTCCCAGGGCAGCGCCTTCTGGGGTACGTAGCCCTTCCACCGGTAGCGCGAGTCCCAGCCGGGCGCCGGGTAGCGCCCGTCGCCCGCTCCGCGCACCGGGATGCGGCCGGGCGCCTGGTAGCCGATGTTGCCCTTGGTGTCGGCGTAGATCAGGTTCTGCGAGGGCACCGCGAAGTCACGTGCGGCGGACCGGAATTCCTTGAAGTCGGACGCCCGGTTGAGCTTGAAGATGGCGTCCATGGACTTCGTCGGGCTCAACGCGGTCCAGCGCAGGGACACTCCGTAGCCGTCGCCGCGGTCGGGTGCGGCGTTGTCGACTGGCGCCTCCTCGCCGACCTTGCGCAACTCGCCGTCACGGTCGGAGATGACCGGGCCGTTGCCGGTCTCCCGCACGGTGATCTCACGGCTGGGGCCGTCGGCGACCTTGATGGTCTCCTGACGGCTCTTGTACGAGCGTCGCCTGCCGTCGTACACATAGCCGCCGTCGCGGAACCTCTCCAGATACAGATCGGTGACGTCGGCGCCGAGGTTGGTCATGCCCCAGGAGATCTGCTGGTTGTGGCCGATGACGACGCCCGGCAGACCGGCGAAGGTGAATCCGGAGACGTCGTACGGGCAGGCCTTGCTGACCGTCCGGCAGTGCAGACCCATCTGGTACCAGATGGAAGGCAACTGAGGTGAGAGATGCGGGTCGTTCGCGAGCAGCGGCTTGCCGGTCGTCGTGTTCTTCCCGGAAACCACCCACGAGTTGGAGCCGATGCCGCTGTTGCTCGGACCGAGCAGGGAGGGAACCTTGTCGAGCCGGGTTGCGAGGGAGCTCAGTTGTGCGCCGGCGTCCTTCACGGCCTGCTGCGCCCCCAGGCCGCCGCTCGGTGAAGTGGAGGAACTGCCTTCGGGATCGAACTTCTTGCTGCGGCGGTCTATCCCGCCCTCGACGATCGGCTTGTGCCGGTCCGAGGGATAGGCCGGATACAGCTCCTCGATCTGCTTCCGCGTCAGACGGCTCGACATCAGCGCACGGTCGATCTCGGACGACATGTTGGCGCGCAGGTCCCAGGCCATGGCCTTCAGCCAGGCCACGGAGTCGACGGGGCTCCACTTGTGCGGCTTGTAGTCGTTGGAGAGTTCGAGCGCCCCGTACTCGACCGAAGCGGCAGTGCCCTTGTGGTCCTTGAGGTAGGCGTTGACGCCCGCCGAGTACGACTTGAGGTTGGCCTTGGTCTCCGGCGAAAGCTTCGCGTACTCCCGCTCGGCGACCCGTCGCCAGCCGAGCGTCCGCAGGAACGCGTCGGACTTCACCTGGCTCTGTCCGAACATCTCCGAGAGCCGTCCGGACGTCATGTGCCGGCGTACGTCCATCTCCCAGAAGCGGTCCTGGGCTTGCACGTACCCCTGAGCGGTGAACAGGTCCTTCGAGCTGTCCGCGTAGACCTGGGGGATGCCCTCGCGGTCGCGTTGGACGGTCACCGGGTCGTCGAGGCCCTTGAGTTTGAGCGAACCGGTCGTCTGCGGGAAGGAGTCGCGTACGGAACTGATCGTCCAGAACGTGCCGCCGCCGATGCCCGCCACGAGCAGCAGCGCGACTGTGATCGCGATCAGGCGGGCGCGTCGCGAGGTCTTCTTGGCGGGCATCGCTGTCCTTCGAGGGCAGGGTGGACCTGGGGCGTGCAGACCGGGTTCGAATTCACGCTGAAGCAACCATAGGCGGAGCCTGCCCGGCACTACACAGGGAGTCACCGGGGAACCCGGAGGGACATTCAAGCAATGGTAAATTGTTAGCCACGCGAACGAATTGGCGGATGTGCAAGGGACTTCGCCGCGCGACCGAGAGAGGATCTGCCCCTGAGTGTCGACCGCCTCAACCAACTGCTGCTTCTCAGTACCGTCGTCCTTCTCTTCGCGGTCGCCGCCGTCAGGCTCTCCTCCCGCAGCGGGCTGCCCAGCCTCCTGGTCTATCTCGGGATCGGCATCGCGATCGGGCAGGACGGCCTCGGCGTGCAGTTCGACAACACCGAACTGACCAGAACCCTGGGCTATGCCGCCCTCGTGGTGATCCTGACCGAGGGCGGCCTGAGCACCAAGTGGCGTGAGATCCGCCCCTCCGTGCCCGCCGCCGCAGTGCTTTCCACGGTCGGTGTGGGCGTGAGCGTCACGGTCACCGCGTCGGCTGCCCACTACCTCGTCGGCCTCAACTGGCAGACGTCGTTGCTGATGGGCGCGGTGGTCTCCTCCACCGACGCCGCAGCGGTCTTCTCCGTACTGCGCAAGGTGCCTCTGCCGAAGCGGCTGACCGGCGT
>DATMEI010000098.1:0-3657 GCA_035556995.1 Streptomyces sp. | reverse complement strand
GTCTGTCCCATGTGCAAGGAGATCTACGAGACGATGACCTCCGGCGGGGACAAGGGCGGCAAGGACGGCAAGGGTGGTGGCAAGGGCGACGGCAAGTAGCGCCTGAGCAACAGCTCTTCGGCTCTTCAGCTCTTCAGCTCTGCCGTATCCGCACGGCCCGGCCTGTGCCGACCGGCTCGACCGGCCCGGCTGGTGCGAACGTCCGACCGGCCTGGCCCGTCCGGCCGGTCAGGCCGCCGCGTAAAGGCTCACAGCGCGCTTCGCCCGCCCCTTCGACGGGGCGGGCGGGGCGCGCTGCTTCGTGTGCGGGGGCGCGCGCGGGTGCGTGCGCATCCGGGATGTGGGTGTGAGTGGAGCGCTCGTCACCAATTGGTCGAGACCTATTGCCCGGCGGGGTGGCGGCTCGTAATCTCCCAGCGGAAGTTGTGCGACGCGAAACTTGCGTTGCGAATTCTGCAACGCCCGAAGAGGGTTGGGGGACTCGCCGTGAAGTTGGCCGTACGAACAGCAGCATCGGTGGCGGCACTCGCCATGGCAGGGATGGTCCTGGCGGGTTGTGCGCCGTCGACCTCCGGTGGCGGGGCACAGGAGGACGAGAAGAGCGGCACGCTGCGGGTGTGGCTCTTCCGGGAGGTCGGCAACAAACCGAAGGAGCGCGTCGTCGACGGCGTCGTGCGGAAGTTCGAGAAGCGGCATGAGGGCGTGCGTGTCGATGTGCAGTACATCCCGGTCGACAGCCGCGCCGAGAAGATCAAAGGCGCCTTCAACGACCCCTCGTCCGCGCCCGATCTGATCGAGTACGGCAACACCGACACCGCCGGCTATGTGAAGAACGGCGGACTCGCCGATGTGAGCGCCGAGTTCGGCGACTGGCGGCAGGCGGGCGATGTGGATCCCACCGCGAAGGAATCGGTGACGGTGGGCGGGAAGATCTACGGTGCGCCGCTCTTCGTCGGTGTACGGGCGCTGTACTACCGCACCGACATCTTCGACGACCTCGGCATCAAGGTTCCCGGAACGCTCCGTGAAGTCGCCGCCGCCGCACGGAAGATACGCGCCGAGCGCCCCGAGATGTACGGACTGGCGGTCGGCGGTGCCTACACCTACGGTGCGATGCCCTTCATCTGGGCGCACGGCGGCGAGCTGGCGGAGAAGAGCGGTGGCGGAAAGTACACCGCGGCGATCGACAGCGCACCCGCGAAGAAGGGGATCGCCGCGTACACGGACCTGTTCGGCGAGGACAACTGTCCCGCGGGGAAGTGCGCCGAGATGGGCGGCAACGAGAACGTCGAGGCGTTCGCCGCGGGCAAGGCCGGAATGGTCGTCGGCGGCGACTTCAACCGGCAGGCGATGGAGGACGGGAAGGTCAAGGGTGACTACGCCGTCGTGCCGCTTCCGGGGACCAGGAGCGGCAGCATCGCGCCGGCCTTCGCGGGGGGCAACAACGTCGGTGTGCTGAAAAGCACTTCGCACCGCACCCTCGCCGTGGACCTGATGCGGGAACTGGCGGGCAAGGACACACAACGGCAGCTCTTCGACGCCATGGGATTCCTGCCCACCTTCACCGACACGCGCGCGCAGGTGGCCGAGGAAGAGCCCTTCGTGGAGCCGTTCGTGAAGACGCTCGACGCGGGGGCGGAATTCGTGCCCGCGACACCCGCCTGGACGGAGATCGACGCGGGGCTCGTCCTTCCGACGATGTTCCAGCAGATCGCCGGCGGAAAGAGCGGAGTCGGCGAGGCGGCGGGCGAGGCCGCGGAGAAGATGGACAAGGCGTTCGCCGAGTGAGCGTCATGGCGCCCGCGCCCGCTCCTGCGCCCGCGCGTACGTCCGGGGCTGAGCGGCGGCCCGTGAATTCCCGTGCACGGCAGGGCCGTTGGACCCCTTGGCTCTATCTGGCTCCCGCTCTGACCGTGCTCGGCGGGCTACTGGTCTACCCCGTCTACCAGTTGGGGCTGATCTCGTTCCTGGAATACACCCAGGCACAGGTCAGCGGCGGCGAGCCCACCTCGTTCCAGGGCCTGGACAATTACGCCGAACTCTTCGCCGACAGCCAGTTCCGGCAAGTGCTGCTGGCCACGGTGATCTTCGCCGCCGCCTGCGTACTGGGGACCCTCACCGTCGGCTGCGCCCTGGCGGTGCTGCTCACCCGCATACGGGCGCTGCCGCGGCTGCTGCTGATGCTCGCCGCGCTGGGTGCCTGGGCCACTCCGGCCATCACCGGCTCCACGGTCTGGGTGTTCCTCTTCGACGCCGACTTCGGGCCCGTCAACAGGGTGCTGGGGCTGGGGGACTTCTCCTGGACGTACGGGCGGATGAGTGCCTTCGCGCTTGTGCTCTTCGAGGTCGTGTGGTGCTCGTTTCCGCTCGTCATGGTGACCGTCTACGCGGGCATCAGGGCCGTCCCCGGGGAAGTGCTGGAGGCCGCCGCGCTCGACGGGGCGTCCCAATGGCGCACCTGGCGCAGTGTGTTGACGCCGATGCTCAGACCGATTCTGCTCGTCGTCACGATCCAGTCGGTCATCTGGGACTTCAAAGTCTTCACGCAGATCTACGTGATGACGGGCGGCGGCGGCATCGCCGGCCAGAATCTCGTGCTCAACGTCTACGCCTACCAGAAGGCCTTCGCCTCCTCGCAGTACAGCCTCGGCTCTGCGATCGGAGTGGTGATGCTGCTGATTCTGCTCGGCGTCACGCTGCTGTATCTGCGGCTGCTGCGGCGAAAGGGTGAGGAGCTGTGACGGCGCTACGGCCGCAGGCGCGGGGGCAGTTGAGCGTTCCGGGCGGGCAGTCCGGGCAGTCCGGGCGGCCAGGGCGGTTCCGGCGGTTCCGCGTACGCAGGTACGTACGCAGACCGTGGCGGCTGGCGGCGGAGGCGTCGGCGGTCCTCATCGCCTTCGTCGTCGCTTTTCCGCTGTACTGGATGGTGCTGTCCGCGTTCAAGCCGGCGGGGGAGGTGCGCTCCGCGAATCCCGTGCCATGGACGCTGAATCCGTCGTGGGACGCCTTCCGGCGCGTCTTCCAACAGCAGGACTTCGGGCGGTACTTCCTCAACAGCGTGCTCGTGGCCGTCACCGTCGTGGTGGCCTCGGCTCTGATCGCCTTTCTGGCGGCGACCGCGGTGACCCGTTTCCGTTTCCGGCTCCGTACGACCCTGCTCATCCTCTTCCTTGTGGCGCAGATGGTGCCGGTCGAGGCGCTGACCATTCCGATGTTCTTCCTGATGCGGGATTTCGGCGCCCTCAACTCGCTGCTGTCATTGGTACTTCCACACCTCGCCTTCTCACTGCCGTTCGCCGTGTGGATGCTGCGCGGCTTCGTGAAGGCCGTACCGGAGGCGCTGGAGGAGCAGGCGACCGTCGACGGAGCGAGCCGTGCGAGATTCCTCTGGCAGATCCTCTTCCCCCTGGTCTTTCCCGGACTTGTCGCGACGAGCGTCTTCTCCTTCATCTCGACCTGGAACGACTTCCTCTTCGCCAAGTCCTTCATCATCTCCGCCACGGAGAACTCGACCCTGCCCATGGCCCTGCTGGTCTTCTTCGACACCGAGACGCCCGACTGGGGCGGTGTGATGGCCGCTTCGACGGTGATGACGCTGCCGGTGCTCGCCTTCTTCGTCCTCGTGCACAGGCGTCTGGTCTCGGGGCTCGGAGGGGC
>DATMEI010000097.1:0-2619 GCA_035556995.1 Streptomyces sp. | reverse complement strand
CAGCAGTGACGTGAACGCGGTTTCCTTCGCGGCGAATCCGATCATCGGCGGGAGTCCGGCCATCGACGCCCCCGCGAGCACGGCGACGGCGCACACCGCGGGCATGGAACGTCCCAGGCCCGAGAGCCGGTCCGAATGCCGTGTCCCAGTGGCCTGGTCGATGATGCCGACCACGAGGAAGAGCGGCGCCTTGAACAGGGCGTGTGCCAGGAGCAGGGCGGCACCGGCGAGTGCGGCGTCGCGTGTGCCCATGCCGAACAGGACGATGAGGAAGCCGAGTTGGCTGACGGTGCCGTAGGCGAGCAGCCGCTTCAGGTCCCTCTCGCGCAGCGCGCGCCAGGCGCCGAGCAGCATCGTCCCTGCGCCGAGGGAGAGTACGGTCACGCGCCAGGGCAGCGCGTCGGCGTACGCCGGAGCCAGCCGCCCGACCAGGTAGACGCCTGCCTTGACCATCGCGGCGGCGTGCAGATACGCCGAGACCGGTGTCGGCGCCGCCATGGCACCCGGCAGCCAGAAGCTGAAGGGCCACACAGCGGACTTCGACAGTGCGCCCGCGAGGATCAGCACCAGAGCCACCGCGACGCCTCCGGACGCGGGCGGCGGACGTCCGAGGATCCCGGAGATGCTGAAGGTCCCGGCAGCCTGACCCAGCATCAGGAAGCCGACGAGCATGGCGAGTCTGCCGAGTGTCGTGACCATCAGTGCCTGGAGGGCGGCGAGCCGGTTGGGACGGCGCTCCGGGACGTGGCCGATGAGGAGGAAGGAGAAGACGGTGGTCAGTTCCCACAGGACGTACAGAACGATCAGGTCGTCGGCGAGTACGAGGCCGAGCATCGCCCCGGCGAACGCAGTGAGCGTCCCGGCGAACTGCCCCAGCCCGAACTCCGCCCAGCTGAAGTAGCCCGCGCAGTAGATCAGCACCAGCGACCCGACGGACCCGATGACGATCACCATCAGCAGTGCCAGCGCGTCGCAGCGGAACGCGAGTTCGACGCCCAGTTCCTCCATCCACGGCCACCGCTGGCGGATCACCTCCCCGTCCGCCACCTCCGCGTACTGGGCGAGCGCCCAGCCCGCCGCCCCGGCCGGCACCAGGGCCAGTACGAGAAACGCGCGCGAGCCCAGCCATCGCACCAGGAGCGGAGCACAGCACGCCCCCGCGAAGTGAAGAAGGATCAGCGACAGCACAGCGCGATGATTGCACGCTTAAATAGGCAATTTGCGTACAAAGGGGCCGTCCTGACGTCCTGTCTGACACGACCGCCCCTACGGCGTCCGGGCCCGGCACCACGCCATAAGTCGCGAGGAGTCCGCGACCCTCCGCGAGGACCAGGAAGCAACGAAGCGCACCGCGCACGGCGGCGAGCGGCCAGGCGCGGGCCCCGGGAGGCGCTCGTCACCCTGTCGGCGACTGTTGCCCTCTCCGGCTGTCTGTACGGATTCCGGCCGGACGCCTCCTGCACGGCCGCCTCAATCCTTCACTCCGGAGCCCGCCTTCTCCGGAGCGTGGGACGGCCCGGCCCTGCCCGGAGCATGGTTCGTTCGGGCGATGACGGCGCTGGCTATCCACGTGGTCCGCCTTGCCGCCATCCGGCTCCTGCCGGCCCTGCAGGACCGGGCCTCCCGCAGGACGCTCGGACCCTCACCGGGCAACGGCAGCCGGCCGGCGCACTGACGCTCGCCGGGCACGGGGGCACCCCGCGCCGCAAATCACCCGGTTGCCCGTTTCCCTGCTTATGTACTTTCTGTGAACCTGGGAGAACTCAGGGTGATATCCCCTACATCAGGAGTCCCCATGATTCTCAGCGTCTCCGGCGTCCTCCTGCTCGGCTTCATCGTCTTCCTCTTCACCCGCAAGGACGGACTCAAGTTCTCCCACGCTCTGGTCTGCGCGCTTTTCGGCTTCTACCTGGCCGGCACCGCCATCGCCCCGAGCATCAAGGCAGGCGGAGCGAGCCTGGCCAGCTTGCTCGGCGGTATCCACTTCTAGACCGGGCGGTGGCGGATCCCCCGTCTCCGCCTCGCTCAGGACGACAGGTCGCATTCCGGTTCACCACAGGAGGTCTCCGTGGCGCGTTGGCCGCTCCCCCGGCCGCGACGGGGGCCGGGTACGGCGACCGGACGGGGGCGCAGCGTCGTACGCGCCGGGACGGACGGCGCCCTGGACGTTCTGCATCCCCTGATCACGCTCGTACGCGGCCTCGGCCGGCTGATCATGCTGGCTGTGCGCTGGTGGTCGCGTACGCCGGGAGACCGGCGAGGGCCCGCGCTCTTCCTGGTGGGCGTGGGCGTGCTGGTGGTGGCCCTGATGCCGTGGGGCCCCGCGTTCGCCGTGGTCCTGGTCGTGGGCGCCGCCGCCTGGCAGGGCAGGGAGGGCGCGGGGTCCGGCGCCGGTGCCGACCCGAGCGAGGAGGAGTACGGGCGGCTGCAGGCGGTCTACGAAGCGCTGGTTCCCCACTTCGCACTCCCGGAGGATCCGAATCCGCAGCCGCTGTTCGCACACGACGGCACCTGGGAACGGGCCTTCGAAGAGATCGAGTTCGGCGACGACGGCCGTGTCGGACGGCTTCTGCTGCGCTATCCCGCTCACTTCCGTGACAGCGACGCCAAGCTTCGCTT
>DATMEI010000096.1:0-4272 GCA_035556995.1 Streptomyces sp. | reverse complement strand
CCGCACCCAGAACGTCGCGCTCAACGACTTCCGCAAGTCGATGGAGGACAACGCCGGGAGCCTTCCCCGCCACTACGACTGCCGCCAACTGCGGGACGCGGCAGAGAAGATGGCCAACACCTCGCAGAACTACGAGGTGCTCCTCACCGGCGGGGACGCCGACGGCGCGCCGTGCACGGCCGCTTCGGACCAGAACGCCTTCACGATGGGGGACGTCCCCATGCAACTGCGCACAGCTGTGGGCAAGCGACGGCCGATCGACAGCGGCAACAGCCATCCGTACCACCTGTACTGGCAGCGGACCTCCGAGGAGGAGGGCAACGAGCCCTTCCTGGTCGGCGGGGCGAAGATGATCGGCGAGGGGCCGACGCCGTCGGGCTACATGCGCAAGTCGCTGGGACCCGAGCGCGACGATCTGAACTCGCTGGCCTGGTCGTTGGGCATCGCCACCGGGCTGGCCCTGATCGGCGCGATGCTGCTGGCACAGGCCGCCGCCTCGACCGTGCTGCGCCCCGTCAGGCGCCTCGGTGACGCCGCGCGGCGGCTGGGCGAGGGCAAGCTGAACACCCGCCTGAAAGTGTCGGGAACGGACGAACTGGCCGAACTTTCCCGTACGTTCAACCAGACCGCGGAGTCGCTGGAGCACCGGGTCGCGGACCTGAGCGCCCGGGAGGAGTCCTCGCGCCGCTTCGTCGCGGACATGTCCCACGAGCTGCGGACGCCGATGACCGCGATCTCCGCCGTCACCGAAGTGCTGGAGGAGGAGCAGGAGAACCTCGACCCGATGATCGCGCCCGCGGTGCAACTGGTCGTCAGCGAGACTCGGCGGCTGAACGACCTCGTGGAGAACCTGATGGAGGTCACCCGCTTCGACGCCGGTACGGCGAAACTCGTCCTCGACGACGTGGACGTCGCCGACCAGGTCACCGCCTGCATCGACGCACGCGCCTGGCTGGACGCGGTCGAACTGGACGCCGACCGGGGCCTGATGGTGCGGCTCGACCCGCGCCGGCTCGATGTCATCCTGGCCAACCTGATCGGGAACGCGCTCAAGCACGGCGGTTCACCGGTCCGGGTCTCGATACGTACGGAGGAATCGCCCTCCGGCGTGGGCGAGTTGGTCATCGAGGTGGCCGACCGGGGACCCGGCATCCCCGAGGAGAAGCTGCCGCACGTCTTCGACCGGTTCTTCAAGGCCAGCGCGTCCCGTCCCAGATCCGAGGGCAGCGGGCTCGGGCTGTCCATCGCCCAGGAGAACGCGCACATCCACGGCGGCTCCATCTCCGCCCGCAACGGCCCGTCGCCGGAGGGCGGCGCCGTCTTCACCCTCCGGCTGCCACGCGAAAGCGGGCGCAGTCCCGGTGAAGAGGACGAGACGGACGAGGAAGCGGAATCATCCGCGGGCCGTGAAGGCGACGCACGGAACGACAGCGGCAAGGACAGCAGGGGCCGCAACGACAGCAAGGGCGAAAGAGGGGACGGGCGTTGAGCGGCACACGGCACCTCACGGTGCGCGTACGCGACCGCGACCGCACCCGGGCACGAACCCGCGCGCGAACTCGCGCACGCATGCGCGCCCGTCCGGCGTGCGGCGCCCTCGCCGCCTGCCTGGCCGTGCTCGGCGTGCTGGCTTCCGGCTGCGGCATCCGCTCCACGTCCGTACCCGTGGACGCCGGCGCCGCGCCCTCGCGGGTGGGCTGCGTACTGCCGGGCGACCGGGAGACGGCCGGGCAGAGCAGCAAGGGGAACCTCCCGGTGCGGGTGTATCTCGCGTGCGGCTCACGCGTCTCGCCCGTCGAACGCCGCGTGGTCCTGCCGCACGGCGACGACTCGGAGAAGCTGCCCGTCGCACGTGGGCTGCTGGACGCCCTCCAGGCCGAACCGGACGCCGAAGAGGAATCAGCCGGATTCAGAACGGCAGTCCCCCGCGAACTGAGAGTCGAGGCACCCCGCGAGGGGGACCCGCCGGGTGCGGTGCGGCTGAGCACTCCGCTGAAGGACCTGCCGTCGTTCGCGCTGGCGCAGATCGTCTGCACGTACGCGGACACGGCGGCGTCCGGCAGCGACAGGTCCGTGATCCTCGGCGGCCCCGCAGAGGGCGACAGTGCCGGGGAGAAGCTGCGCCGCTTCGAGTGCGGTACGGCGCTGCGCACGCGGCCCGACGCCGCAGCCACAGCAGGAACGCCGGTCTGAGAGCGTGCTCACGACCTGTTCCGGAACCGAACGCCGGGGTCGTCGCGTCCATTCCGGTGTGCAGCGCCATGGCCGTGGCGGCGGTACCGCCGCCTCCACACCCCGTATCCGCGTCGTAGGACTCATCCTGCTGATCGCGCATCTGGCGTTCGCCGGATGGCTGGCGCTGCGCCCGCTGTCGGTGCCGTGGGTCGCACCCGCGAACCTGGAGCCCCTCGCGACGATCCGCTCGGACCTCCACGACGGTTCACCCGACGCGTTGACGGGCCTCGCCGGCGGGCTGTTGCTGCTGGCGCCGCTCGGCGTACTGCTGCCGCTGGCCGCGGGAGCGCTGGAGCGGTCACTTCCGGGGACCTGGACACGTACCGTCCTGTGCGGCGCGCTGATCTCGTCCACCCTCGTGCTGCTTCAGTCCGGGACGCCGGGTCACATGGTGAATGTGGATTCGGTGCTGCTGAACACCGCGGGTGTGGCGCTCGCCTGCCTGCTGGTCTTCCCGCCTCTGCGCTCCCTGCTGCGCCGCAGAGCCGAGTCCGCGCCGGGCCACGGCGACTTCTCCGGCGGGAGCGGGACGTACGGGGCTCTCCCCCGCCGGGAGGACGCGGGTCAGGGTGCGCCCCCTAGAACGGCCAGGGTCGGAATCGCCCCGTAGTCCGAGGCCGGCGGGTGTGAGCGCCGCATACCGTGGAAACACGACACCACGTAACGTCCAGGATTTAAGGAGTCCCGTCATGGCCGCACTTGCCCGCCCGCGCGAAGGCCGGATGATCGGCGGTGTGTGTGCCGGACTGGCACGCCGCTTCGGTATGAAGCCCAACACCATGCGGCTGATCTTCGTGGTCTCCTGTCTGCTGCCGGGCCCGCAGTTCCTGCTCTACCTCGCGCTGTGGATCATGCTTCCCAACGGGGACGAGAGGACCGCCTGGTAACAGGAGGACCTTCCCGCGGGCGACGGCAGTCCCCGCGGGTCACATACGCCGGCGGGCCGCGCATCAAGTCGATGCGCGGCCCGCCGTACGTGTCTCCGGCTGTCAGAGTGCCAAGCCGTTGGTGAGGGAGCTGCTGACCGGGAGGCCGAGGGGGCCCTTCTTGTTCTGCACGCTCTGCGGGTACTTCTTGGCGATGTCCCTGAGCTGCTCGTTCACCTTCGCCTGGGCCGCGCTCCCCGCACCCAGGCCGGGGCCGGCGGAGGTGTCGGCGGAGGCGACACCCGTTGTGGCGACGGCGGCGGCGACGCTGAGCACGGCGACGCCGATGATCTTCCTTGTGACCTGCTGCATGTGAGTTCGTCCTCGTCATTGGGCTTGATCGGCCCGGTGAACGTAGCGATCTGCACAGATCGTCAGCAAACATCCCAACAGGTGCGGAAGTCGGGCAGGTGATCCGATGAACTCTTGCCTTCGGCACCCGCCCCGACCACCGCAATCACTGCTGCCCGAGGACGGGTTCGCAGGTCAGCCCGTCGGAGGCGTCAGTCCTTGAAGAGCCACTCCGACTTCAGCTCGGCATAGCCCGGCTTGATCACCTCACTGATCATGGCGAGACGTTCATCGAAAGGGATGAACGCGGACTTCATCGCGTTGACGGTGAACCACTGCATGTCATCGAGGGTGTAGCGGAACGTCCCCACCAGGTGCTCGAACTCCTGGCTCATGCTCGTGCCGCTCATCAGGCGGTTGTCGGTGTTGACCGTCGCCCGGAAGTGCAGCCGGCGCAGCAGCCCGATGGGGTGCTCGGCATAGGAAGCGGCGGCGCCCGTCTGCAGATTGGACGACGGGCAGAGTTCGAGCGGGATCCGCTTGTCCCTCACATACGAGGCGAGCCGGCCCAGTTTCACCGAACCGGAGTCGTCCTCCTGGATGTCGTCGATGATGCGCACCCCGTGCCCCAGCCGGTCCGCACCGCACCACTGGAGGGCCTGCCAGATCGAGGGCAGTCCGAAGGCCTCACCGGCGTGGATCGTGAAGTGGTTGTTCTCACGCTTCAGATACTCGAAGGCGTCGAGGTGCCGGGTGGGAGGGTAGCCCGCCTCGGCGCCCGCGATGTCGAAGCCGACGACGCCCACATCGCGGTACCTGT
>DATMEI010000095.1:0-7675 GCA_035556995.1 Streptomyces sp. | reverse complement strand
ACACGGTCAACTTCGGCCCGAACTACGACGGCCAGGAGCAGGAGCCGTCGGTCCTCCCCGCCGCGTATCCGAACCTCCTGGTCAACGGCGCGTCGGGCATCGCGGTCGGCATGGCGACGAACATGCCTCCGCACAACCTCGTCGAAGTCATCGCCGCCGCAAGGCATCTGATCAAGCATCCGGGCGCCGACCTGGAGACGCTGATGCGTTTCGTGCCCGGCCCCGACCTGCCCACCGGCGGACGGATCGTGGGCACGGACGGCATCAATGACGCCTACGCACGCGGCCGTGGCACCTTCAAGATGCGAGCGACGGTGACGGTCGAGCAGGTCACTCCCCGCCGCAAGGGCCTGGTCGTGACCGAACTGCCCTTCGCCGTCGGCCCGGAGAAGGTCATCTCCAAGATCAAGGACCTGGTCAACTCCAAGCGCCTGCAGGGCATCGCGGACGTCAAGGACCTCACCGACCGCGCACACGGGCTGCGTCTGGTCATCGAGATCAAGAACGGCTTCAACCCCGAGGCCGTCCTGGAGCAGCTCTACAAGCTGACGCCGATGGAGGAGTCCTTCGGTATCAACAACGTCGCGCTGGTGGACGGTCAGCCGCTCACGCTGGGCCTGAAGGAGCTGCTGGAGGTCTACGTCGACCACCGCTTCACCGTGGTGCGCCGGCGCAGCGAGTTCCGGCGCACCAAGCGGAAGAACCGGCTGCACCTGGTCGAGGGGCTGCTGGTGGCGCTCGTCGACATCGACGAGGTCATCAGAATCATCAGGTCGAGTGAGAACGCCGCGAAGGCCAAGGAATCGCTCATCGCCCGGTTCCAGCTCAGCGACGTGCAGACGCAGTACATCCTGGACACCCCGCTGCGCCGCCTTACCAAGTTCGACCGCATCGAGCTGGAGAGCGAGCGTGACCGGCTGCGCGCGGAGATCGAGGAGCTGACCCGGATCCTGGAGTCGGACGCCGAGCTGCGCAAGCTGGTGTCCGGCGAACTGGCCGCCGTCGCCAAGAAGTACGCCACCCCGCGCCGCACCGACCTGCTGGAGGCGGCGGGCGCCCCGGTGGCATCGGTGCCGCTGGAGGTCGCCGACGACCCGTGCCGGGTGCTGCTGTCCTCGACGGGCCTCCTCGCCCGTACGGCCAACGGCGAACCCGTCTTCGACCAGGCGGCGAAGCGCGCGAAGCACGACGTGATCGTCTCGGCCGTGCCGGCGACCACTCGTGGCGAGATCGGCGCCGTCATCTCGTCCGGGCGGCTGCTGCGGCTCACGGTCGTCGACCTGCCGCAGCTGCCGGAGTCCGCGTCCGCACCGCATCTGGCGGGCGGCGCCCAGGTGTCGGAGTTCCTGTCGCTGGAGGACGACGAGCAGCTGGTCTGTCTGACGACGCTCGACGAGTCCTCGCCCGGCGTCGCCCTCGGCACCGAACAGGGCGTGGTCAAGCGGGTGGTGCCCGACTACCCCGCTCACAAGGAGGAGTTGGAGGTCATCTCGCTGCGCGAGGGCGACCGCATCGTGGGTGCGGCCGAGTTGCGTACGGGCGAGGAGGATCTGGTCTTCATCACCGACGAGGCCCAGTTGCTGCGCTACCCGGCTGGGCAGGTACGCCCGCAGGGACGCGCGGCGGGCGGCATGACCGGCATCAAGCTCACGGGTGATGCGAAGGTCATCTCCTTCACCGCCGTCGACCCTTCGGTCGACGCGGTGGTCTTCACGCTCTCGGGCTCGCACGGGACGCTGGACGACTCGATCAGCACGGCGAAGCTCACGCCGTTCGACCAGTTCCCGAGGAAGGGGCGCGCGACGGGCGGAGTGCGCTGCCAGCGGTTCCTGAAGGGCGAGGACTCTTTGGCGCTGGCCTGGGCGGGCCCCACACCGGCCAAGGCGGCGGCCGAGAACGGCACCCCGGCGGAGCTGCCCGAGATGGATCCACGCCGTGACGGTTCCGGGGTTCCGCTGAAGAAGCCCGTCGCCGTGCTCGCGGGGCCTGTGTAGGAGGAACTTCGCCCGCCCGGGTCCCGGCCCGGGCGGGGGTCACCGCTCGGGCTCGGTCTCCGGTTCGGGCTCGGGGTCGGGGTCGGGGTCGAATTCACCTTCCGGTTCGTGCTCGAAGCCCGCGTCGGAGGCTTCGCCGGTCCCTGGCTCCTCCACGTACCGCAGGACGCCCCACAGGGCGTGCGGATCCGCGTCGTCCGAGCCGTCGGCGACGCAGCCCTCCAGCTCCTTGCGCAGTGCCTCCGTGTCGGCCCCGGCACTGATCAGCACCAGCTGCGTCAGCCGCTCCTCGCCCTGCGGCCGGCGGCCGGGAGCGAAGCGCAGGAAGCCGCCGACCGCATGCACGCCGTACCGGTTGACGGGGTCGGCCTGCCCGAAGTCGACGAATCCCTTGATCCGGTAGAGACCCGCGGGGCGGCTGTCGAGGAAGTCCATGAAGCGTCTGGGGTGCAGCGCCCTGTCCGAGGTGAACGCGACACTCTCGTAGGCGGCGTGCAGATGCCCCGAGTGGTCCTCCTCGTCGCTGCCGCCGTCCTGCGACAGCTCGTCGAAGGAGAGCTGCTCGACACGGGGACGCTCACGGTGCACGGCGTCGAAGAGCAGCGCGGGGTCGATCCGCCCGTACGAGGCGGAGACGACCGGCGTTCCAGGGCTGATCCTCGCCAGCTCCTCCCCCAGCGCCCGCTGCCCGGTCTCGGCGACCCGGTCCGACTTGTTGAGCACCACGAGATCAGCGGTCCGCACATGCCGGTCCAGCTCCGGGTGCCGCTCGCGGGTGCGCTCGAACTCGGCGGCGTCCACGACCTCGATGAGTCCGCCGTAGACGATGTGCTCGCTTCCGGCGGCCAGGATCATACGGATCATGGTCTCGGGCTCCGCCAGTCCGCTGGCCTCCACCACGATGACGTCCATGTCCGCCGACGGACGGGCGAGCCTGTCAAGGAGATCGTCCAGGTCACTCGTGTCCACCGCGCAGCACAGGCACCCGTCACCCAGCGAGACCATCGAGTCGACCTGGCCGGCCACCGTCATCGCGTCGATTCCGATGCTGCCGAAGTCGTTGACGACCGCGCCGATACGGGTGCCCCGGCTGTGCCGCAGCAGGTGGTTGAGGAGCGTGGTCTTGCCAGAACCGAGGAAGCCCGCCAGAACGATGACCGGGACGCGTCGGGTGGTCACGGGGGCTTCCTCCAGGCTGCCGGGTCGGGCGGAGCGGCTGCTGATCGTAGTGGACGGCCGTCGACGCCTCGTGCGCCTCCCCCGGCCTCGTGACCTGGAACGGCATCGAACACGTCACAGCGCACTCCCCCGGTGAGCGGTTACGGTCCTCGCACACACCACTGCACACGCAGCATGCACAGCCCTCGCGCACGCCCCCACCCGCACCCCTTCGCCTCCACCTCGCCCCTGGCCGGGAGGGCCGACGCCCGCCCCGCCGCGTACCGCTTCGAGGTTCCCCGTGACCGCATCAGCCCCCGGACCCACCACGGCAACAGCCACCGTGCGCCGCGGCCTGCGCACACCCTTCAGGCGGGTGCGCTGGCCGCAGCGGGTCTTCTCGCAGGTACTGCTGATGCAGCTCGCGATCGCCACCGGCGTGACCGCACTGGTCACGGCGTTCTTCCTCGCGCCGCTCAGCGACGAGCTGGACGACCGGGCGATGGACCGTGCTCTGGCCATCGCCCAGACGACAGCTGCCCAGCCCGGCTTCGCGCGCCGGCTCACATCGGGCGACGGACCGTCCGTGAACGGCTCGGTGCAGCAGCAGGCAGAACAGATACGGAAAGCCACGGGCGCGGGCTACGTCGTCGTGATGGACACCGACGGCATCCGCTGGTCCCATCCGGAACCCCGCCGCGTCGGCGAACACGTCTCCACCGATCCCAGCGCCGCACTGGCCGGTCACGAGGTCCGGCACATCGACGAGGGCACGCTCGGCAGGTCGGCGCGCGGCAAGGTGCCGCTGCGCGACGAGGACGGCGAACTGGTCGGTGCGGTCTCCGTCGGCATCGCCTACGACGGTGTGCGCGACCGGCTGCTCGGCGCCGTGCCGGAGCTCCTCGCGTACGCCGGAGGAGCGCTGGGCGTCGGTGTGCTCGCCGCCGTGCTCGTCTCCCGGCGCCTGCAACGGCAGACCCACGATCTCGCCTTCTCCGACATCTCCGCACTGCTGAACGAGCGCGAAGCGATGCTGCACGGCATCCGTGAGGGCGTCGTCGCCCTCGACACCCGTGGCCGCATCCGGCTCGTGAACGACGAGGCTCAGCGCCTGCTCGAACTCCGTCCCGAGGACACCGGGCGTCCCCTGGCGGAAGTGCTGGGGCCCGGCCGTACGGCGGACGTGCTGTGCGGCGACGTGACGGGCGCCGACCTGCTCACCGTCAGCGGCGGCCGGGTGCTGGTCGCCAACCGCATGCCCACCGACGACGGCGGCGCCGTCGCCACGCTCCGCGACCGTACGGAACTGGAGCTGCTCGGCCGCGAACTCGACGGCTCACGCGGCCTTATCGACGCCCTCCGCGCCCAGGACCACGAGCACGCCAACCGGATGCACATCCTCCTGGGACTGCTGCAACTCGGCCAGCACGAGGAGGCGGTCAACTACCTCAGCGAAGCGGTCGGAGTGCACAGAACCACAGCCGAGCAGATCGCCGAGCGCGTGGGGGACCCGCTGCTCGCCGCGCTGCTGGTGGGGAAGGCGACGGTGGCGTCCGAGCGTGGCGTCGCCCTGAACATCACCTCCGGCACACAGCTGCCCGACCGGCTGATCGATCCACGTGAACTGGCGACGGTGCTCGGCAATCTCGTGGACAACGCGGTGGACGCTGCGGCCGGCTCCACCGGCGCCCGTGTCGCGGTGGAACTGCGCACGCAGGGCGGTCAGGACAGTACGGGCATCGTTCTGCGGGTCGCCGACAGCGGCCCCGGCGTCCCGAGCGAGCAGCGCGAACTGGTCTTCGCCGAGGGCTGGTCCACCAAGGACCCGCCCTCGCACCGCCAGCGGGGGCTGGGTCTTGCCCTGGTGCGAAGGCTGGCGGAACGGCACGGAGGCACAGCACGCGTCGGCGAAGCGGCCCAGGGCGGGGCGGAGTTCACGGTGGTGCTGCCGCAGGCACTGCATCCGGCGGGCGGTGCGCGCACGGGCGCGGGGGGCACGCCGGAACCGCGAGGCCAGGAGGCGTCCGGACCACAGGGAGCACAAGGGGCGTAGGGGCGAGGGCGCAATACGGACGCCATCGCCCCCGTACGCGCGGTCAGTTGCCCCCTGTGACGTGCACGTAATCGACGACCAGCTGCTGCGGGAAGCTTGTGCTGCCGTCCGGGTCACCCGGCCAGTAGCCGCCGACCGCCAGGTTGAGGATCATGTAGAAGGGGTGGTCGAAGGCCCACCGGTTGCCGTTGAGGTCGGCAGGGGTACGGGTCTGGTACTCGTTGCCGTCGACCGACCAAGTGATCTTCTCGGGCGACCAGTCGACGGCGAAGGTGTGGAAGTCGTCGGCGAACTTCTGCCCGTCCGGGAGCGAGTATCCGGCGCCGATACCGCCGGACCCGGAGTAACCCGGCCCGTGCAGTGTCCCGTGCACGGTGCTCGGTTCGAAGCCGACGTTCTCCATGACGTCGATCTCGCCGCAGTTCGGCCACCCCACACTGCCGATGTCCTCGCCCAGCATCCAGAAGGCCGGCCACATGCCCTGCCCCTGCGGGACCTTCATACGGGCCTCGACGTGCCCGTAGGTCGTGGTGAAGGTGCTCGCGGTGGTGAGACGGGCGGAGGTGTACTCGCAGGGCCCGTACCAGCATGTGTAGTTGCCGGGGTTCTCCTTCTTGGCGGTGATGACGAGGTTGCCCTGTCCGTCCAGTGCGGCGTTGTCCGTACCGCCGGTGTAGTACTGACGCTCGTGGTTGCTGACGTTGTCACCTGTCTCCAGGCGCCACTTGGACCCGTCGACGGCGCTCCCCGCAGGTCCGTCGAAGTCGTCGGAGAAGGCCGCCACCGCGGTGTCCGGTTCAGCGGGCTCGGCGGCGCTCGCAGAGGCCGTCAATACGGGGGCGGTGGCCAGAGCAAGGGCGGCCAGCAGCCCGGCCGTGAGGGAAGTCCTGGATTTCATCGAGCGGTTGCCTTCCTGTGGAGCGGATCGCACGGACTGGCATGCCGTTATCTCTTGAAGACAATCTCCGACTTCACCGCGGACATGTCAATAGGTCTGGACCAGACTCTTCAGGAGGAAGAAGGGCCTCACAGCCCGACACTGACATTCCTTCAGACAGCACCCGCCCCCGTGAGCGAACGCACCTCCGCCTCCGCATGCTTGGCGTCATCGGCTTCCTCACGCGAGGTGACGGTGCCGAGCCAGCCCGCGAGGAAGCCCAGCGGAATCGCGACGACCCCCGGGTTCTCCAACGGGAAGACGGCGAAGTCGAGTTCGGGAAAGAGCGCACCGGGCGCACCCGAGACGACGGGTGAGAGCACCACGAGCGCGATGGCCGGTACGAGCCCGCCGTAGACCGACCAGACAGCGCCCCGCGTGGTGAAGCGGCGCCAGAAGAGGGCGTAGAGCAGCACGGGCAGATTCGCCGCTGCCGCCACCGCGAACGCCAGGCCGACCAGGAAGGCGACATTGAGCTGTTGCGCGAGCAGACCGAGCCCGATGGCCGCGACGCCGACGCCGACAGCCGCGATCCGGGCCACGCCCACCTCGCTGAGACCGCCACCTCCTGCGCGCCCTCCGCGCCTGCTGAACGAGGCGTAGAGATCGTGGGCGACGGATGCGGAGGAGGCGAGCGTGATGCCTGCGACGACGGCCAGGATGGTGGCGAATGCGACGGCTGCCACGACCGCGAAGAGCACCGGACCCCCCGTCGAATGAGCGCCTCCGCCCAGCTCCAGCGACAACAGGGGCACAGCGGTGTTTCCCGCCGGGTCGGATTCGCGTACGGCATTGCTGCCCAGCAAGGCCGCGGCACCGAAGCCCAGCACGATCGTCATCAGGTAGAAGACGCCGATGAGACCGATCGACCAGACCACCGACCGGCGCGCGGCGCGCGCAGTGGGGACCGTGTAGAAGCGGGAGAGGATGTGCGGCAGCCCCGCCGTGCCCAGTACGAGCGCGAGGCCCAGGCTGATGAAGTCCAGACGGTGCGTCCACTCGCCGCCGTAGCGCAGGCCGGGGGCGAGGAAGTCCCTTCCGTGGCCGCTGCGTTCGGCTGCGGAATTCAGCAGCGCACCCAGGTCGCCTCCGAAGCGCATGAGGACCAGCACGGTGAGCGTGAGGGCTCCTCCCAGCAGCAGCACTGCCTTCACGATCTGAATCCAGGTGGTGGCGCGCATGCCGCCGCACGAGACGTAGACGACCATGAGCGCGCCGACGCCGATCACCGTCCAGGAACGCGCCTGTCCGCTCTCGCCTCCCAGCAGCAGCGCGACCAGGCTGCCCGCACCGACCATCTGCGCGACGAGATAGAGCACCGAGACGGTGACGGAGGAGATACCCGAAGCGATACGGACCGGTCGCTCGCGCATCCGTGCAGTCACGACGTCGGCCAGTGTGAACCGGCCGCAGTTGCGGACGAGTTCGGCGACCAGGAACAGCACCACCAGCCAGGCGACGAGGAAGCCGACGGCGTAGAGCATGCCGTCGTATCCGAAGAGGGCGATGAGCCCGGAGATGCCGAGGAAGGAA
>DATMEI010000094.1:0-2073 GCA_035556995.1 Streptomyces sp. | reverse complement strand
CCGTCGGACCAGTCGGAGTGGCTGTGCAGGTCGCCGCGGAGACTGCTCCGCAGCTTCTCCCCTGCTCCGGCAGCGGTCAGCGGACCACCGTGGACGCGCTCGGTCTCCTGCAGCCGCTGCGGAACCTCGCCGCGCGCGGCCTCGATGATGACCTTGGCCGTGCTGGCCCCGACCCCGCCCAGCTCGGTCAGGGTGCCCTCGACCGCCCGGCGGCGTACGTCCTCCTCGGAGAGGGGCAGGATCGCTGCCGCCGCGGCTCGGAACGCCTTCACCTTGTAGGTGTCCTCGCGTCCGCGCTCGAGCAGGAATGCGATCCGACGCAGGGCTGCGACGGGGGACAACGGCTCGCCTACCAAATCTTCCTCCAACTATTTTTGCCTCCACAGGCGGTGGAGAATGCTTTTCCCAGGTCAAGGTCTGGATTCAACCGAATATTCTCCATTCGGTCACCTTGGTTACTCACAGGAAAGCGCGTGTCTTCCACCGGCTGTCCCCAAGCAAAGCGGGGTTGTCCACATCTTGTCCACAAGCAATACGGAGTGGGACGTTGACGCGCTCCCACATCCTCTTTAAGTTCGATGTCAGTGGGACCCCCGGCGCCGCCGGACGGCCTTCGCAAGGGGAAGGCGAAGGACGATCCAGGCACCGGGGGTCCCTCCAGTTTTGGGTGGCCTCCGCGACCTCGGCGAGCGCCTTCGGCAGACCTTCGATGCTTCCTCGAAAGCCCCGAATCCCCCGGTATGACGCCAACACGCCGACACTCGCTTGATAGCCCGTGTTGCCGCAGGAAGCGCCGCGTGTCGTAGGGTCGAGTTGGCTCGTCATGACGAGCTTCCGACGGGCTTCCCTGACAACCCCGTCGCGACGACCAGTTACATATAGGCAAGGAGGCCGTCATGGCGGAGACCTGGAGCGGCGAGTTCTACTGCGTGAAGTGCAAGGAGAAGCGCGAGGCAACCGGTGAGATCCGGGTGAACGACAAGGGCACCAAGATGGCCAAGGCCGTCTGCCCCGTCTGCAGCACCAACCTCAACCGCATCTTGGGCAAGGCCTGATCACTGAGCTCATCCTGAGCCCACGCGGCGGCGTCCCCGGCATGTCCGGCGGCGCCGCTGCCACGTTTTGCCGAAGCGTCAGCCCCGTCGGCCGAAGCGTCACCCGAGTGCCGACTCGGCCGACGCAGGTGACGCCTCGGCAGGTTATCCACAGGCGTTGTGGATTGTCGGTGCAGGAATTCCAGCGTGGTGTGAGACTCCCCGGCATGAGCACGCGCTACCGGATTCGGCCGGGGTATGTGGCCGTACGACGTGATGAGACCCGACTCCAGATCGGCATCGACCCGCCACGGCGGGCGATCGTGCAGGACGGCGTGGAGGTACGCCGCCTGCTGACCGACCTCGCCGCCGGCCGGGCGGTCGAGCCCGACCATCTGCCCGGGCGGCACGCGATGCAGCAGCTCGGCAACGCTGGTCTGCTCATGGACGCCGACGGCGGCGACCCGCCACCACGGGTGGGCTTCGACGGTCCGCCGGCCCTGCTCTCGGCGGCTCGGGCGCTGATCGGACCTGCGCCGGCAACGCCGAGCATCCCGGACATCGTCGTGCTCCTCTCCGAGGGACCGCTCGACCGCGAACGAGCAGACGAGCTGGTGCGCGAGGGCCGGGCACACCTCGTCGTCGAGAGCGGACCCGACACCTGGACGGTGGGCCCGCTGGTCGTACCCGGCGTCACCGCATGCCTACGCTGCGTCGACGCGACGCTCGCCGAGGAGGACGAGCGGAGGGCCGTGGTCGTGAGCCAGCTCGTCGGCAACGAGGTGCCGAGCGACGCGCTGCTGCAGTCCCTCGCACTCTCCTGGGCCGTACGCGACGCCCGCACCTACCTCGCCGGGCGCACCCCAGCCTCGTGGTCGGCGTCCGTGGTCCTCACCCGTGACGACGCGCCCACCATCCGGCCCTGGCTGCGGCATCCCTACTGCGGATGTGCCTGGGACCTGATCGCCTCGGCCGGGACGGGGGCGGGCGAACCGGCTTGACCTGCGCCGACGCCTCCGGCACCCTTGCGGACATGGTC
>DATMEI010000093.1:0-2848 GCA_035556995.1 Streptomyces sp. | reverse complement strand
CTGAGCGACGCCGCGAAGGAAACTCGCACCCGCCAGGCCGAGCTCGCGAAGCAGGGGATCAAGGCACCGGACCCGCAACTGAAGGCCACCAAGCCTGAATCCGAGGCGCCCAGGGTGCTGAAGAAGAAGTACGCCTGGTCGCCGATCCAGGGCCAGGCCCAGGCATGGGACACCGAACTTCCCCCGGAGAGCGACTTCCCGAGGAAGTTCCGACACAACCTGTTGTGGTTCTCGCAGGAGGACATCAACGATTTCGGCGACGACTACGGCTACGAGCACAACATGTCGCTCTACAACGAGGACATCTCCGACTGGACCCGTCCGTACTGCAACCCGTTCGACTCTCCTTACTCGGACTTCTGGGCCGCCTGGGACGAGGGGATCATCGGCAACTGGAAGTGGAACGCGGTCAAATGGGGCGGGAACGTCCCGGGCGAGGCCGCTCCCTACTGGGACTGGGACGATGTCACCGACTCCTGTCAGAAGCTCGATTTCAGTATCGGCATCGGCTATCCGATGAAGCTCAAGCCGAAGGTCGGTTACAGCGTGTGGATCCACGCCAAGCGTGGTGACCAGTCCTCTTCCCCATACGATCTCGGGGCGCAGAAACTCTCGAACGACTGCAACAACCTCGGTATGGATCCCGGCAGTTCCTGCATGGGACTCAACTTCGACAGGCCGGGCACGGGCACCGAAATCCTTGTCAACAAGGACCGCAAGTGGACCGTGTCCGGATGCGCGAACTGGAACCCCAACCTGGAGCCGGTCCGGTTGAAGAACGGAGAGGGAGGATGCCCGCCCAACGGGTAGGCGACCAAGATGATCCAGCATGAAACACCAGCGGCTGCCACCCCCTCCGGGGGGCGGCAGCTCGCTGCCGTGATCACCGGCTCGGTGCTGGCGCTCCTGGTGGCCGCGGGGCTATGGGTGGGTGCCGGTTACAGGGCAGCCGGTGAATGCAGGGACAGCGCATACGGGGTGCCGCGGGCCGGCGCCGCGGAGATGACGGACGACGGCTGCCGCGTCAACGTGGAGGGCAGGTGGTCCGACCCCTTCCCCTCCCGCGACAGCGGCCTCGCCTTCGCCGCGCTCATTGCGGCTGCGTCGGCGGCTCTCCCGCCGTACGTGCTCGTTCTGCGCCGACGGCGCTGACGGCGCACGAACGTCGGTCAGCGCGCCGGAGCTGCGGGTCGGCAGAGTCGCAGCCGTTTCACATCGCCAGCGGACGGTAGACCGTGAGCGCCTCGTGCTGCTTGTCCAGCAGCAACCGCTCCGGTGCCCTTGCCACTTCGCCGTCGTAGCTCAGATGTGTGTCCGGCGGGATGTCCGTGATCAGCAGCCGGCGCAGCCGCCTCGTGCTGTGCAGCGGCGAGCGGCCGACGGTGCTGGTGAGGGCCGCGGCCAGCAGCCGCGAACGTGCCCAGCGGCCCGCCCCCACGAGGCGGATGTCGAGCAGTCCGTCGGCGAGGTCGTGCCGCCGCACCGGCGCCATGCCGACCCGGTAGGTGCAGTTGCCCGCGAAGAGCAGCCACAACGCGCGCTCCTTGCCGCCCAGTCCGGCCTCCACAGGCCCGCTGGTGTGCAGTACGCGCAGTGCGGCCAGCACTCCGGCGGGCCAGGGGCCGATGCGGTGCGCCCACCGCTCGCGGATGCGGACGAGTTCCGGGTACGCGCCGAGGCTGAAGGTGTTCAGGAAGTACCCGGCCTCGCGTGGCGTCCCGTCCGCCGAGGACGCCCTGCCGTCCGGCTGAGGCGTGAAGCGTCCGACGTCCACGGCAACCGCGTCGCCCGTCTGCACGGCACGGCAGGTGTCGGCGAACTCCTCGATGCCCAGGTCGTACGCGAAGTGGTTGTGCGTGCCCCCGGGCAGCACGGCCAGCGGCACCCCCGCACGTACGGCACTGGCCGCAGCGGTGTTCACGGTTCCGTCACCGCCGCAGACGCCGAGCGCGCCGCCCAGCTCGGCGGCCCGCTGTGCGGCCTGGTCCATCACCTCGCGCAGCTGCCCGGACTTCGGGTCGCAGGCGGTGATCTCCGCCTTGGGCAGCATGCTCCGCACCACGCTCATCGTGGGCGGTTCGACGGGCTCGGCGTCGGCTTGGGCCCCCGCGTCCGGCTCCTCGTTGCGTGAACCGGACGTCGAGTTCGCGACCAGCACCAGCCCGAAGCCTTCCGGCATGGCGGGAGCGTCGACCAAGGGACGCCCGGGGGCGGGGAGTTGAGAGCGGGTGGGGGCGACACCCCGTACCGCGAAGGCCGATCCCACTCCGAGAGCCGCGCCCACCAGCACGTCGCTGGGGTAGTGGACACCCGTATAGATGCGGGAGAAGGCCACCGCAGCCGCGACCGGCGCCACCGCCGCGCCCCAGCGCGGCGACTCCAGCGCGACGCCCGTCAAGAAGGCCGCAGCCGAGGCCGCATGGCCGGAGGGGAAGGAGGTGGTCACGGGCTGGCGGTGCAACTGCCTTATCACCGGCACCGAGTCCAGCAGCGGACGCTGCCGCCTCACCGAGCGCTTGCCGAGAGTGTTGACGGTGGCAGAGGCGAGGGCCAGCGAAGCCATACCCCGCGCCGCGCACCTGCGCGCACGCGGAGTGCCGGACAGCGCGATGGCGCCCGCGACGGCGAACCACAGACGCCCGTGATTCGCGCTTCGGCTCAGCCGCGGGAGTATCCGGTCGGGGCCCGGCCACTCACGGCTCGCCACCGACTCGAAGACCGAACGGTCCGCCGCGGACCACGCCCGCCATCCGCGCCAGTCCTGCCAGGCGGGAGCACCGGTCTGCCGCGCCCGGTCCGTGCGCTGCGACACGGCTGCCGCTGCCGCCGCCACCGCCGACGGGCCCGG
>DATMEI010000092.1:0-3952 GCA_035556995.1 Streptomyces sp. | reverse complement strand
CGGCAGGAAGAGCACCTTGCTGGAACCGGAACCGGAACCGGAACCGGAACCGGAACCGGAGCCCGCCTCCTGGCCGAACGCCCACTCCAGCGCCCGCCGGGCGTTGGAGGACGTGCAGATCGTCCCGCCGTGCCTTCCGGTGAAGGCTTTGATGTCGGCGGAGGAGTTCATGTAGGAGACGGGCACTGTGACGTCCGCTACACCTGCCTCGGTGAGGACGTCCCAGCACTCGGCGACCTGTTCGGCCGTGGCCATGTCGGCCATGGAGCAGCCGGCGGCCAGGTCCGGCAGGACGACCCGCTGCTCGGCGGAGGTGAGGATGTCGGCCGACTCGGCCATGAAGTGCACGCCGCAGAAGACGATGTACTCGGCCTCCGGCCGCGCCGCCGCGTCCCGCGCCAGCTTGAAGGAGTCGCCCGTCACGTCGGCGAACTCGATGACCTCGTCCCGCTGGTAGTGGTGCCCGAGTACGAATACCCGCTCACCGAGCTTCGCCTTCGCGGCGCGGGCCCGCTCGACCAGGCCGGGATCCGAGGGTGCGGGCAGGTCGCCGGGGCAGTCGACGCCTCGCTCGCTGCTCGGGTCGGCCTCGCGGCCGAGGAGCAGCAGCGCGAGTGGCGTCGGCTGTACGTCCAGTGGCTGGGCGGTCACGGCACCCACCCTTTCTCTAGCGCCGCAAGCGGCTTTTCGTCTAACTGACGCTATTAATCATAACCGCTTCACGTCACTTTGACGATGCCGTTAGCGTCGATGTGACGCATTCCCACTTGCTCCGCCCATGTGCGAGCATGAGGACCGAGAACGACGCGAAAATGAACGTGCCGGCCCTGGAATGAATCCGGGACGCCGCTGGTTGCCACTGGCGGCAGAGCAGTCCGTACAACCCGGGAGAGAAGCGAATGTCCGTATCGGACGAGACCGCTGTGAGCGACGGCATCATTCTGTCCGACGCCGCCGCGGTGAAGGTCAAGAACCTGCTGGAGCAGGAGGGTCGTGACGACCTTGCACTGCGGGTCGCCGTCCAGCCCGGTGGCTGTTCCGGCCTGCGCTACCAGCTCTTCTTCGACGAGCGCTCACTCGACGGCGACGTGGTCAAGGACTTCGACGGCGTGAAGGTCGTCACCGACCGCATGAGTGCTCCGTACCTCATCGGCGCCTCCATCGACTTCGTCGACACCATCGAGAAGCAGGGCTTCACGATCGACAATCCGAACGCCACGGGCTCCTGCGCCTGCGGTGACTCGTTCAACTGAGCAGGCTGCCGAGCCGGGCCCACGGGCCGGAGCGATCCGGAACCGGAAGCGCCCAGAGCTGAACAGGACGAAGGCGGCGGACTCCCCCCACCAGGGGTCCGCCGCCTTCGTCGTTTCCGCCCCCGCGCCCTCCTGTGGTCTCTGTCTGTCCGGGTCAGTCCCGTCGTCTCCGCCCGCTCACGGGCGCTCTCACTTGGCGCGCGGTACGCCTTCGCCGTCCTGTGAGTCCACGACCTTGCGGTCACCGAGCGGCTTGTCGAGCTCGACCTCGACCGTCTGCCGCTTGGCCATCTTCACGCAGACCTTCTTCGGGTCCGTGTCCTTGGGCCGTACGGTCACCTCGACCGACTTCCCGGACTCCTCGGCGCTCGCCTTGTAGCCGCTGCACACCCCGCCCCAGAAGGTCAGCTTCACGGTGCGTCCGTCGGCCTCGTAGGTGTTGACTGCCTGCGGCGGTGCCGCGGAACCCGGCTTCCCGCCCGGCTTCTCAGCCGGTGCGGAGCCCGACCCGGAGTCCGAACCTGAACCCGGCAGCTCGGGCTCGGCGGGCTTCGTCGGCTTTTCGGGTTTCGTGGGCTTGAGGAACTCGGGCTGCACCGCCGGATGGGCCACGCTCGCCGTGTGCTCACCGCCCTGCAGCTCGATCTCGTAGATCCACGACGGTACGAGCACCGGCTTGCCGAGCGTGTAGCGCGTCACCAGCCCGAACTCGGCGCCCGTCACCTTCAGCGGCTTGCGCGGCTCCGCCTTCTGCGGTGCCGCCTTCCCGGCGTCCGCGTCCGTTGCCGGTGCAGGCTCGCGCACCGAGGCCGAGCCGCCGCCCGTGCCCGTGACGCCCTGCTTGTTGAGGTGCCGGAGCGTCTCCTTCGCCGTCATCACCGGGTACGAGGCGCCCTTGCGCAGTTCGCCGACGTTGCCGTGCCCGCGCACGATCTTGCCGTCCTCGTCCACGGTGAAGGTGCTGTTCCAGTCCTTGGTGGACATGCCGTCCACCTCTGGAGTGGCGCTCACCATGCGCAGAGATCCGGTCGTCACACTTGCGTCCAGCTTGGCGTTCTCGAGCTTCAGCGTCTTCAGCACAGGACGTACGGCACTCTTCGCCTTCTTCTCAGAGACCGGGTCGCCCTTGCCGGAGCCGGGCATGGCCGGACACGAGTCGGGCTTCTCGGTCTGGTCCGAGGGCGCCACGACGTCACCACCGGGCACCGTCGGCAGCGCCTTCCCGCACGGCATGACAGCCGTATCCCCGCGCTGGTACGTCCAGTTGCCGGCCATCCTGTCGTCGTTCACGGTGAGCGTCAGACCGCCGCCCGGCTTCCCGTCCTTGCTCACGAGCCAGCGCCCGTCCTCCTTCTGCGGCTTCCCGGGCACGTCGAGGCTCTCGGCGAGCGCGGCCACAGACGCCCGTGGGACGCGGGTGGGCGTGCGGTAGACGGCGGCAGCGCCGGGGCCGTCCGGCAGCTTCCCGTTCGCACGGTAGGTCTGCGCGTTGTGCGGTTCGCCCGGCGCGATGCCCTCCCGGGCGCCGTCGTCGCCGCTGTCCTGCTGCTGGGCGGCGATACCGTCCAGTGCCAGCTTCGGCGGCTTGGCCGCGCTGCCCGGCCCGGAACTTCCGCTGTCACCGGCAGTCGAGGCCCAGTACGCACCGCCGCCACCGGCCAGCAGTACGGCAGCCGCCACCGTGATGACGGACAGCTGCCTGCGGCGCTGCCGCCCGGGCCGTCCGTCTGTGGAAGAGGTCCCCCCACCTCGGGTGGGGGACTGTTCGGTGCTCACGGCAATGCTCCTTCGGCTCCGCTCATCACTTCAGGTCCCGACCCTGCATGCGAGGGACATGCGTGTGACGGAGGCGGAGCCCACCTGGTTCCCCTCAGGAATCCCCCCGGCGCGGCTGACCTCGCCGGTACCGCTCTCACCAGAGGCCGTACTCGGACATTCCCTCCAGCAGGCGGGCGGAGGCAGCCGGTACCCGCACCCCGCGCAGCGCCTCGTGCGACGCCGGCTCCCCGGGCCGTACGGCTGCGGGCGCCCGGTGCGCGGCGGAGGGGAAGAAGGGGGCCGACCAGTGCGGAGCCATGCGGGCACAGTCACCGCGCAGCTCGTCCATCGACTCGGGTTCTGCGGCGGCACGTCGCGTGAGGTTCTGCATTCTCTTGACGCTACGCAGCAGGTGAGGTGCCTGGAAGGCCCTACTATCTGGTAGTTCCGTCCTGTTCGGATAAGAGAGCCAAGCAGGTAGCGTGATGTTGCCATCCGACAGCGTCCTCCGACAGGAGCAGTTTTCGCCGTGCGTATCGCAGTCACCGGCTCCATCGCGAATGACCACCTGATGACGTTCCCTGGCCGGTTCTCCGACCAGCTGGTCGCCGACCAATTGCACACCGTCTCGCTCTCGTTCCTCGTCGACACCCTCGACATCAGGCGGGGCGGCGTGGGTGCCAACATCGCCTTCGGTATGGGGCAGCTCGGGGCGAACCCGATCCTCGTCGGCGCCGCCGGGGAGGACTTCGGGGACTACCGCGCCTGGCTCGAGCGGCACGGCGTGGACACCGAGTCCGTCCACATCTCCGAGCTGAAGCACACCGCCCGCTTCGTGTGCACCACCGACGAGGCGCACAACCAGATCGGCTCCTTCTACACCGGAGCCATGAGCGAGGCGCGTCAGATCGAACTGCAGACCGTCGCCGGCCGCGTCGGCG
>DATMEI010000091.1:0-4117 GCA_035556995.1 Streptomyces sp. | reverse complement strand
ACCTTGCAAGCGTATGCGCCCCCGACGGACTGTTGCCAACGCCCCCGCACTCAGGCACCTTGGCGTGAAGGACTCCAAAAGGCAGCATCCGGAGGCGCCGATGTCCCAGATCTTCTCCGAAGAGACCCACCGGAACATGCTCACCCGCATCCCGCACTGCACCGGTCGTGAGGTGTCCGACTGGTTGCGCACAGTCGACGAAGGTCCATCCCTCTTCCGTTTCGAGGAAAAGGTGAGCTGGCTGCGAGGGGAGCACGACCTCGCATACGGCCACGCGAAAGCCATCATTCACGAGTACGACCTGAGGCGCGCCGCGCGCCACCGCTGATCCCGCCTCCTCAGACTTGGAACCTCGGAAACATACGAAGGGCCCGTGGGGCGGTCAGCCGCCTCACGGGCCCTTCGTCGTGTCAGTACGGGATCAGAGGATCTGCGAGAACCTCACCGACCCCGTCCAGGACCGGAACCCGGTCAGTCGTTGCCTTGCAGGATCGCGATCAGCCGCAGGAACTCGAGGTAGATCCACACCAGGGTGAGGGTCAGCCCGAAGGCGGCCAGCCAGGACTCCTCGCGGGGCGCACCGTAGGAGATGCCGTCCTCGACCTGCTTGAAGTCGAGCGCCAGGAAGAGCGCACCGATCAGGATGCCGGCGATCCCGAAGATGATGCCCATCGTGCCGCTGCGGAAGCCGAGGCCGTCACCGCCGCCGATGACCGCGAACAGCAGGTTCACCATCGTCAGCAGGATGAAGGCGACCGCGGCGGCGATCGCGAAGCGGACGAACCTCCGGTTGACCCGGATGATCCGCGTCTTGTACATCACCAGCACCGCGGTGAAGACCGCCATGGTGCCCAGCACGGCCTGCATGGCCGCACCGTCCGCGATGTAGGTGTCGACGTAATTGCTGATGGCGCCCAGGAAGAGACCTTCGAGGGCGGCGTACGCCAGGATCAGTGCAGGCACTGCCTTGCGCTTGAAGGACTGCACGAGCGCCAGCACCATCGCGACAAGACCCGCACCGATGGCGATCGGCAGGGACAGGTCGGTGATCCATGCCACCGCGGCCATGACGACGACGAGACCCACCGTCATCCCGGTACGGGCGACGACGTCGTCGATGGTCATCGGCCGCGTCTGCGGCGGCGCCGCGGGCGGAGCACCGTAGGGCTGCCCGGTGGTCTGCGACTGCGGCTGCTGGGCGTACGGGTTGTTCACATCGGGGCTGCTCGCGTACGGGTTCCCGGCCTGCGGCTGCTGCCCGGCGTTGAAACCGGCGTAGCCGCCTGAGCGGCTGAACCCCCGACGCGTGAAGACCGGGTTGCTGCTCCTCATCTCACTCCTCCATGGCCGCACGGCACGGCACTAGCCTTCAGAGTAATGCTTTAGCAAAACCAGCACGCTACTCCAGAGTCAAGAACGAAGGAAAGCGAGTGCTGGTTCCGTCTTGGTTCCGTTCTTGTACCGTCCAGGCGCACCTGTACGACACCGAACATGTCAGCCGCGCGCCCGGTCGCCTGCACCGGCCCCCCGTACGCGCGTCCAGGCACACGACGGAGCCGTCACGACAACCGGGAGGACGGCCCGCTCGGCCCCCTCGGTTCCCTTTCGGGCGGCCGGCAGGCAGGACGCTGCCCGGCGCTCAGCCCAGCGCTCAGCGAAAGGCGACCGTGCCCGGTGCCGCCAGGACCGCCAGCAGGGCCAGACCCGCCGTCGTCCAGGCCACGTAGTCTCCGATGTGGCCGGACTGCAGGCGGCGCAGCGGCCCGAGCCACTTCTCCGTGAAGCCTGCCAGCGGCCGTCGTACGCCCAGCAGCGCGATGCCCGCGCCGAGCGCGGTGGAGAGCAGGCCGAGCAGCACACCCGCGGCGTTCCATTGCGCCGGCACCGCTCCCTCCGGCGGTCCGGCGCGGCCGTCCAGTACGGCCGCCGCATAGATGTCGTGCGCGGCGAAAAGGTGCGCCGCACGGCCCGCGGCTGCCGCCCACTGCGGGACGAGCCCGACGGCGAGCGCCCCCGTCAGCAGCACGACCGGCACGGCGAGCATCGTGCCCGGGATGCGGCGCAGCCTGGAGCCGGTCTCCGGGTGCTCGTCGCCGGAGACGCGGGCACCGGTCAGGGGTTCCTCCTCCTCGGGCGGCGGCCCAGCGCCGAGGAAGACACGCAGACCGGCCCGCAGCACCGCGCCGCCCGTCACCGCGGAGACCAGCACGAACACGGCGGTCAGCCAGTGCCCTGTGTGCCCTGCGGCCTCCTCCGCGACGGCCTTGCCGAGCGAGGTGCCGAACGGCGGCAGTCCGCACAGCGCGAGCCCGGCCAGCCCGAAGAGCACGCCGACAAGTGGGAGTTCGCGTGCCCGCCCGTACAACTCGCGTTCGTCGACGGACGCATAGCGGTCCAGCAGGATGCCGGTGCAGGCGAAGAGGGCGGCTTTGACACCGCCGTGTGCCAGTACGTAGAGCGCTGTGCCTGCGGTGGCCTCAGGGGTGAGCACGCCCACGCCGATCAGGAACAGCCCGGTGTGCGACACCGTGGAGAAGGCCAGCAGGCGCTTGAGGTGCCGCTGCCGCCAGCTCATCACGGTGCCGAGCAGCGCCGTGAGCACGCCGAGTGTGAGCAACGTGCGGGTGAACGCCTCCGCCGGTACGCCGCCGGGGCCCGCGAACACCGTCCAGTACAGGCGTGCCACACCGAAGACGCCCAGCTCCACCATGACGCCCGACAGCAGCATGCACACGGGGGTAGGAGCGACTGCGTGCGCGTCCGGCAGCCAGAAGTGGAACGGCACGGCCGCGGCTTTCACCAGCAGGCCGCCCGCGACCAGCACGAATGCCGCGAGGACGAGGGCGTCCGGTTCCCGGCCGTCCAGCTGCCTGCCCGTCTGTGCCATTCCCAGCTCGCCTGTGCGTGCGTAGAGCAGGCTGATGCGGAGCAGCATGGCGTAGCCGCCGAGGGAGTGGACGATGCCGAAGGTGAGTGCGCCCTGCACCGGCCGGGGTTCCTCGACGCGGAATCCGGTCAGGGCGTAGGCCACCACGCCCATCAGCTCGAAGAAGACGAAGGAGTTGAACAGGTCGCCCGTCAGGCAGAAGCCGCACATGCCTGCCTGGAAGAGCAGGATCAACGCCGGGAAGGCGCCGCTGCGTTGCCGGGGTGGTTCCTCGAAGTAGCGCCAGGAGTAGACGAGAACGGCCAGCACGAGCAGCGAGGTGAGCACGGTCAGGCCCAGCGACATCGGGTCGGCGGCCAGCACGATCCCCACACCGGTTCCCCCCGGGCCGGGCCGCCAGCCCCCGAGCCACTCGACGACGTACGGGTCGCCGTGCGCACCGCCCAGCAGCGCCGTCACGGCGAGCGCCACGGAGAAGGCCGCGAACACCACGCTCACGACGTCGGAGGCGATGCGGGGCAGTCGGCGCCCGGCCAGCGCCAGCACGGCCGCGCCCAGCAGCGGCACCACGATCACGAGCGGCAGCAGCCGCGAGACGTTCACCCCGCTGCCCCCTTCTCCGCTCCGTCCCGGCGTCCCCTCATCCCTTCAGCTCCGACAGCTCATCGGGGTCGAGCGTGCCGTGCCGCTTGTGCAGTTGGATGATCAGGGCGAGCAGCAGCGCCGTCACGGTGGCGCCGACGACGATGTCGGTGAGGGTCAGTGCCTGCACGACGGGGTCGACGACGCGGGCGTCCGTGGGCGCGTCCGCGTAGACGGGGGCGGTGCCTCCGTCGCGGTAGCCGATGGCGAGCAGCAGCACGTACGTCGAGGACTGGGTCACGGAGAGACAGCCGACCGCGTGGATCATGTTGCGGCTCGTGACCAGTCCGTAGAGGCCGATCAGGAAGATCCAACCTGCGACGAGGTAGGGCAGCAGCGTCACTTGCCCGTCCTTCCCTGCGTGGCCGCGCTGTTGCCGGGCGATTCCTCGATCCTCACGGCTTGGTCCAGGAACATCGCGAGCAGCACCACCACCCCGCAGGCCACCTCCATGCCCACCGCGGCGTTGAGTACGACCACTGTGCCGCCGGAGGTGAGCGTGCCCAGCGTCCCCCACGGCAGGACGTTGGCAAGGAACGCGGAGCCGGCCAGCATGGCGGCGATGCCGGTGACGATGTACGCGGCTTC
>DATMEI010000090.1:0-2367 GCA_035556995.1 Streptomyces sp. | reverse complement strand
GAGCAGCCTCTGACGCGCGAGCCGCGGGAACGTCGTGCGCTCGTGATCGCCGCGGTCGGGCAGCAGCTCGGCGAAGGACGGGGAGAAGACGTAGACGCCCGCGTTCACCAGGTACGGGGAGGGCGGGGCCTCGATGAAGTCCAGCACGTGGCCGAACCGGTCGGTCTCAACGGCCCCCCACGGGATGCGCGGACGGGCGAGGGCGAGGGTGGCGGCGGCGTCGCGCTCCGCGTGGAAGGCCGCCATCTCCCGTAGCGGGAAACGGGTCCAGATGTCGCCGTTGGTGGCGTACCAGGGTTCGTCGGGACGGGGCAGCGAAGCGGCGGCGTACTTCAGTCCGCCGCCGCGGCCCAGCGGCTCCTGCTCCACAACGACCTCGACACGCAACGGACTTCGCTCCCCGGCGTCCGTCGTGACGTGCGGTACGTGGGGTTCGTGCAGGGCAAGCGGTACGGGGAGTGCCGCCGTCGAGAGCCAGTCCCGTAGGACCTCGGCCAAGTGACCGCAGGAGACGACGACATCAGTGACGCCCTCGGCGGCCAGCCAGGCGAACTGGTGGCCGATGATCGGGATTCCGGTACCGGGGATCTCGACCATCGGCTTCGGGCGGTCGTCGGTGTACGGCCGCAGCCGGGTCCCCTGGCCTCCGGCCAGGATCACGGCTTGGGTGGGGGGCTGCGTCATGCAGCGCACCCTATGCGGATGCGGACCGGTGACGGCCCCTGCCCGCACCGGAGTTGCGGAGTTGCGGAGTCGCGGAGCTGCCCGTTCGGGCCGGAGAGCTGTCGGCTGAGAACCTCAGTGCACCTGGGCTGCGCCGGCGGCGAAGGACGTGTCGCAGACGGGGCGCGAGTAACGGTGTGCGCGCTTCACGCTGCCGTACTTCTGCACCGCGGCACGGCCGAGTGCCCGCGCGAGCGAGGCGCAGTGCCTGGCGAGGGACGGGCTGTGGGCCATCTCCCGCTGGAGGCTGGTCAGTGCGGTGCCCGGGTCCTTCTCCTGCAACTCCGCGACCAGGCGGTCGCGGAGCACATCCTGAGGCGCACGCGGAGCCGCCTTCGTGGACGCCTTGTGTGCGGACGCGGTGAGGACCTGCTTCTCGGCGGGAGAGGTCGCCCAGGGCACGCTGGCGACCGCGAGCGTCCCGGACAGGACGAGGACTACGGGGAGAACAAGAGCGAGGGATCGGCCGATGCGGCGAGCTGCGTGGTTCACGCAGGCGATCGTAGCGAAGAGTGGTGATTTGGCGACATTTGGTCACTCCGTCGAGCGACAGTCCAGCGGGACGTTCGAATCGATTCCGCCGCAGGACCGAAAAAGGGCCGCACGCCCGGGACTTGATCCCGGATGTGCGGCCCCTTCGAGTTCACATACTCACGTACTCACGCGCTCATATGACTGCTTCAGTCGCTGAGGCGCTCACCGGTCGAGGTGGAGAAGACGTGCGTCTCGCCACCGCCCGGCACCACGTGCACGACCGCGCCCTTCTCGGGCACCCTGCGGCCGGCTACGCGGACGACCAGGTCGCACTCTTCGCCACCGAGCTTGGCCGTGCCGTAGATGTAGCCGTCGGCGCCCAGCTCCTCGACGACGTTGACCGTGACGGCCACACCGGCCGGCTCGTCCTTGGACAGGGCCTTCTCCGAGCCGTCGCCGTTGACCAGTTCGAAGTGCTCGGGGCGAACGCCGACCGTGACGGTCTTGTCGCCCTTGTCGACGGCGGCGGCCAGCGCCTCACGCTCGACCGGCACGACACTGTTGCCGAACTTCACGCCACCGTCGGTGATGGGCACCTCGATGAGGTTCATGGCGGGGGAGCCGATGAAGCCCGCGACGAAGAGGTTCGAGGGACGGTCGTACATGTGCCGCGGGGTGTCGACCTGCTGCAGCAGCCCGTCCTTGAGCACGGCGACCCGGTCGCCCATGGTCATGGCCTCGACCTGGTCGTGCGTCACGTACACGGTGGTGATGCCGAGGCGGCGCTGCAGGCCGGCGATCTGCGTACGGGTCTGGACGCGGAGCTTCGCGTCGAGGTTCGACAGCGGCTCGTCCATGAGGAAGACCTGCGGCTCACGCACGATCGCGCGACCCATCGCCACGCGCTGACGCTGACCGCCGGAGAGCGCCTTGGGCTTGCGGTGGAGGTAGTCGGTGAGGTCGAGGATCTGCGCCGCGTTGTCGACCTTCTTGCGGATCTCGGCCTTGTTCACGCCTGCGATCTTGAGCGCGAAGCCCATGTTGTCGGCGACGCTCATGTGCGGGTAGAGCGCGTAGTTCTGGAACACCATGGCGATGTCCCGGTCCTTCGGCGGCAGGTGCGTGACGTCGCGGTCGCCGATGCGTATGGAACCTTCGTTGACGTCCTCG
>DATMEI010000089.1:0-4558 GCA_035556995.1 Streptomyces sp. | reverse complement strand
CGGCAAGGGCGAACTGGTGTCGATGTTCGAGCGGGACGCCGAGCGTTCCCCCTACGACGCACCGCAGCGCGCCCTGGCCGTCAGCTACGTGCACGGGCTGGAGCAGCGTCCTGAGCACCCGGACACCGAGGCTGTGCGCTGCAACCTGGTGCCGGGCGTGGGCGAGATGTTCGTCATGCCCTGCCTGACCACTTCCGGACGCTGCGACATCCTCTTCTGGGAGGGCATCCCGGGCGGGCCGCTCGATGTCTTCCAGGGCATCAAGGACCCCGGCGAGCAGCTGGCCAAGACGCTCGAGCTGATGGAGGAGTTCCTGCCCTGGGAGTACGCGCGGGCCACGAAGGTCGAACTGACCGACGCCAACGGCACGCTCTCCGGCCGCTACGCCCCGACTGTGCGCAAGCCCGTCGGACGGCTGCCCGGCGGCGGTGCGGTGCTCGGCGTCGCGGACGTCGTCGTCGCCAACGACCCCATCACCGGGCAGGGTTCGAACTCGGCGTCGAAGTGCGCCGCGCACTATCTGGCGTCCATTCTGGAGCGGGGCGAGGAGCCCTTCGACGAGGAGTGGATGCAGCAGACGTTCGACCGCTTCTGGTCCGACGTCCAGCACACCACGAAGTGGACCAACGCGATGCTGGCCCCGCCGCCCGAGCACATCCTCAACCTCATCGGCGCCGCAGGTCAGTTCCAGCAGGTCGCCGACCGCTTCGCGAACGGCTTCAACGACCCCTCGGACTTCGAGGAGTACTTCTACGACCCTGAGAAGACCGAGGCCTACCTCGGCAGCGTCGCGGGAGGCTGACCGGAGCGGCCGGTCCGCTTCCGCCGCCTCGGGGAAGCGCAGTTGTACGAAGGGCGGCCGCCGCATCCGGGTTCAACCCGGTTCGCGGCGGCCGTCACCTCGTCCGTCCGGGCTGTCCCGGACGGAAGCGGGCGGGGAAGGGGAGCCCGCCCGCGGCTCATGGATCGGGGCCCGTTCAGCGGCCCGCGGATCAGGAAAGCAGCCGCCGGGGCAGCCGGAAGTCCACCAGCGGCTCCGCACCGGCATCCGGCCGGACCGCGCCCCGTACAGGGCGCATGGAACGGACAGGGGAGAGTTTCACAGCGGTGCCCGGACGAGGAGAGTGCACGACCTTGCCGCGGCCCGCGTACAGCGCCACGTGCGAGGCGTTCTTGTAGTAGACGACGAGGTCGCCGGGGCGCAGCTTGTTCATGGGGACGCGCCGCAGCTTCTTCCACTGGCCCTGGCTCGTACGCGGAATGGGCCGCCCGGCCTTGCGCCACGCCTTCGAGGTCAGCCCCGAGCAGTCGAAGGCCTTCGGCCCGCTCGCCCCGAACCGGTAGGGCTTGCCGATCTGCCGCAGCGCGAACCGCACCGCCTGCGCGCCCGACGACGACGGCTTGCGGCGCGTCTTCGAGCTGCCGCTCTTGCTCGCCGACATCAACGTGCCCTGTGCGCCTGCCTGTTGTGCCGTCTCCACATCGCGCAGCTGCGACAGCTGCTCACCCGGGAGCGATGCCAGCATGCGCTCGACGTCGTTCTTCCGGGCACGCACTTCGTCGCGCTGCTTCTTCTCGCGTGCCGTCAGCCGCTGCTTCTTCTCCAGCGCGGAGCGCGCTCGTGCGGTGAGCTGACGCTGTCTGCGCTCACCGGCCACCAGCCGCTGCACGGTCAGGGCCTGACGGCCGGCGGCGCGCGTGATGAGATGCATGCCGTCCATCACGTCCCGCGGATCGCGCGTCAGGAGCAGCTGCACTACCGGGGGGAGCCCGATGTCGCCTCGCCGGTACTGCTGGCGGGCCAGGCGCCCGGCCTCGCGCCGGCTCTCCGCCAGCACGGAGCGTACGGAAGTCAGTGACTGCTCCGCGTCCTCGGTGAGTTCGCGCTGCCGCTTCAGCTTCGCCGCCGTCGCCTTGTACGCCTCCGACGCCGCCTCCGTCTTGGAGTAGAGAACTGCCAGCTCACGCAGCATCTCGCTGACGGGTTTGCCTGACGGGTCCGCGACGCTGGGTGTGGGCTGGAAGGCGAGTGCCGCGACGGTCGCGGCAACCACCGCCCCGGCGCCGACGGAGCGCAGGTCAGGGAGATGTGACACCGGCTCGCCTCCGATCTGACTCGATACCGGAGTGATCGTGCACGGCGGTTGTTGTTACCGGTGAGGATGCGTGGCGCTGTGCCCGGGTCCGTCACCCGAAGGGTGCGCGGGGGTCGCCCGTGCGGCAGAGCAGCGCGAGCCGGAATTCCGGCCGAGGGGGAGAGTGTCCGGGCGCATCAGGCGCACCGGGCGGGCGGTCAGAGGGAGCGGGCGGTCGGACGGTCCGTCGGTCAGCGGCCGAAGAAACGTCGCCCCGTCATCCGCCGGGCCGCGTCGGCCACCGTCTCTATCTCGTGCAGGTAGGCCTCCGGCAGCCATTCCGTGGCGGAACGCTCTGCCGTGTCCGCCAGGTCCAGCGCGTTGGAGAGGACCTTCGGGGACGGACGGGACTCCGGCGTCTTGTGCAGACACGCGAACAGCGCGGGGCACAGACTGTCCGGGACGCCTGTCAGGTCGGGATCCTCACGCGCCATGGGCAGCATGTTCCCCGCGAAGGGCCGGTGGCCGCTGGAGGCGTAGACCAGGGCCGCGCCCAGCTCGAAGATGTCGTCGGCCTGTTCGTCGGTTCCGGCACCGCTCATGCGGCCCAGCGCCAGCCCGTAGTCGACGGCGCATGGTGCGTCCGCGGAGAGCAGCACGTTGTGCGCGCCCAGGTCGCGGTGGGAGATCTGCACGGCGTGCAGTGCCGTCAACGCCCGCGCGAGTGCGCCGCCCAGTGCCCGTACGGCTGATTCGGGCAGTGGTCCGTACAGCGCGACCAGAGCCTCCAGCGAAACCCCTGGCACGAAGGCGTTGGCGATCCAGGGCCTGTCGCTGTCGAGTTCGCAGCCGGCCGCCTCAGCGACGTATGTGCTGCGCACGCTTGCCGCCACGGTCAGCATCTCCTGCCGCAGCCGGGCGCGCAGGGGGCGGTCGCGCAGCAGCTCCGGTCTCAGGGTGCGGACAGCGACGAGCTGTTTGCGCGCGCCACGCTGTGGCGCCCCCCGCCCGAGATAGACGGTCCCCATGCGTCCGCTGCCCAGCACCCCGTGAAGGCGGTAAGGGCCCAACTGCTGGGGGTCTGTGCTGCCGAGGCCGACCATCCCTTGGATCACGCGTAGCAGACTAGGCGCACAGCGTGTTCAAGGGGACGGTCACGACAGAACCGTCGCAGTTCTTCGCAAACTTCACGTGAGACTCAGATTTCATCACGGTACGCGCAGAGGCTTCTTTGAAACTGTTCCACCCGCAGCCACCCGTCACCGTCGGAACCCGTACGAACAGGTCCTAGCTGCGGCTCCACGGCCATCGCGGCTTGCCGCGCGGACGTCCGTCCGGCTCATGCACGTAGCGCCAGCCGCGGGGCAGCCTCAGCCGGCGGCTGTAGCCCGCCGGTTCCAGCCGGTAGACGTGGACGGTGGCGCGGCCGGTTTCCGGGGCAGGCACGGGCACTTCGTAGTTCTTCGGCGGGCGCCCGTTCACCCCCACCAGCACCGGCAGTACGCGACCGTCCATCGGTCCGCCGACGAACACCGTCTCCTCGCTGCGCATCCAGCTCTCCGCCGCTCAGCCGTCGTTCGCGCAGGGCGGCCCCGCCAGTGAACGCGCACCGGGGCCCTCCTCGCCGAGCTTGTCGTAGGGGTTGGCCAGCGCACAGTGGCTCAGGGAGAGGCAGCCGCAGCCGATGCACTCGGTGAGGTGGTCGCGGAGCTGCGTCATCAGCTTGATGCGCTGGTTGAGGTCATCGCGCCAGCACTCCGAAACCCGCGCCCAGTCCTCCCGGGTGGGCGTGCGGTTGTCGGGCAGCAGCGCGAGCGCGCCGCGGATCGCGGCCAGGGGGATGCCCAGGCGCTGCGACGCACGGATGAAGGCGATGCGGCGCAAGGTGTCGCGGCTGTAGCGGCGCTGGTTGCCGGAGGTGCGGCGGCTTTGGATCAGGCCCTCGCGCTCGTAGAAGCGCAGAGCAGATGTCGCCACTCCGGCACGCTCGGCGAGCTCGCCGACGGTTGCTTCCTTTGCCTGCCAGGACAGATGGGTGGACATGGAGCCAGCGTACGCGGGGTTCAAGCTCTCTTTAAGTTCGTCGGGGAAAATCGTCACGCCGTCCACGGAGGAGCAGGGTGGCGCAGGTGGCGTCGACAGGCCCGTCGCGCCTCACAGCAGATGGACCTTGTCCGTGACGACCGGCAGCATCCGCCGCGCCAACTCACCGACCGGACCGTCCCGTTCCTCCAGGTCCAGGGCCCTGCGCACGATTCCGGCCGTCTCCGCGTCCCGTGTGGCGGAAGCCATCAGCAGTGCGACGAAGTGGTCCAGGAGCCAGTCGCGCAGCTCCCCGACCGGCGGCTGCTTCTCCTCGTCGAGCCAGATGAGCGACGCGGCCTCCACCACGGTGATCCAGGTGCTCACGGTCATACGCAGCCGTGGTCCGGCCTTCTGGCCCCGCGGACCGGCGTCGCCCTCCCCGGGGCCGCCCGGCGACC
>DATMEI010000088.1:0-9282 GCA_035556995.1 Streptomyces sp. | reverse complement strand
ATCAACGACAAGATCCGTGCGGCGATCCGACGGCCGTTGTCCGGCCCGCCGCTGAACCTGACGCCGTACGACGTCGAACGGGTCGTCGGCGAATGGCACGAGAGGCGCGGGCAGCGGGCCGACTGAGCGTCCGCCCGCCCGAGTCGGCGGAATCCACGGGCAGGCGCTGCGCCCCGGAGCGGCGCGCCCAGCCGGCGCGCCGCCCCCGGACGCCGACGTCACGGCAGCAGTGAACGCACCACCCTGCACGTGGTGTTGGACGGCGGATGCACGCCGATGCGGGCAGCCGCGCGCCGTATCGTGAGGTCACGGGCCTGGCCGGGGGTGTAGACACCGGAGTCGAGCAGGGCGATGGCGATGCGCATCGCCTTCAGCCGGCGGTTGTGCGATACGTACCACTCCCGGGGCCGGCCGGCCGGCAACCGCTTCTTCGGCGGCTGCACTTGAGGCGGTGATGCCGGCAGGGGGAGGGGCAACGGGGTCGTCAGGGTGCTGGCTGCGGTCATCGGCGACCTCCATGAGTGTCGTGAATCCGCCTGGAGTCTGCACCAGGATTCTGTTCACCAGAATACCCTTCGGCACTGACAATCGAACTGCCAACTTCCCAGGTCGCAAGGGAAGTTGGGAGAGGTGTTCGATTTCTCTCGCGGGGTGTCCGAGCGCATCTGCGACAGCCGTCGCCGACTGATGCCGACGACGTCGCCGAGCGACCGGGGCCCGGTCAGGCCACCGTGTGGAAGGGGCGGTCCTTCTCCGGCAGGGGCATCCCGAAATCACGCAGCACCTCGTGCGCGGCACGCCGTCCCGAGACGAGAGCGCCCTGAGCCGTGCTGGTGTCGCGGTGCTCGCCGCACACGTACAGACCTGACAGCACCCGCACAGGACGGCGCATGTCGTGCGGAGCCGGCATGGCGGGGACCGCACGCGCGTCCTGGTGGGCTGCCAGCAGCGTCCAGCGGTCCGCCGGAATGCCGTACAGGGTGCCCAGTTGGGGCCGGGACGCCTTGTCCAGCACGGCGAGGGTGTCGTTCGCCGCCTGGCCCAGCACGACCGAGGTGATCAGGGTCCGTCCCGGCTGCGCCCGCGCGGGGTCGACGGCCGAGGCCGACCAGGTGTGCGAGACCGGCCCGTGCCGCTCCGCGTCCCCGTCCACGAGCAGCGAAGGCGACAGCGGCAGTGGTTCGTCGACGGCGTGGTGCAGCACGGTCATGGGGTGGAAGCCGGGCACACGGAGGCCGGGAAGGAGTTCACCGGCGTCCGCGGCGTCAGTGGCCACGACGACGGCCCGGCAGGCGAGGGTGCCGTGGTCCCGCGTGGTGACGGTGTTCGTGGTGACGGAGACGGCCTGCACGTCCGTACGTATCGTGCCCGCCGGCAGTCCGGCGGCCAGGAGCTCCGGCACCGCCGACATGCCCCCCGCGGGCACGCAGATGCCGCCCCGTACGAACCCGCGCAGCGCCAGGTCGGCGACACGGCTGGAGGTCGTCAGAGCCGGGTCGGAGAGCAGGGCCGCGAGCAGCGGGCGCACGAGCGAGCCGACCGTACGTGCGGGCAGGCCACGCGTGGACAGGGCCTGGGCGGCGGGGAGTTCGGTACGGGCGGTCAGCCGGTCGGACGGTACGGCGGCGAACCGGGCCAGGGCGTTGCGCAGCCGGGCCAGATCGAGTGCGCCCGTCATGGCTGCCCGGCTGCGGACGCCGGTCAGGGCGCGCGCCGTGGTGAGTGCGCCCCTCGTGCGCCGTCGCTCGGCGCGGTCGGTCCGGTCGGGGCGGTCAGCCCTGTGGGCCTGCCCGGCCCGGTCGGTTCGCGCGGTGCCTCCGGCTCCGGCTCCGGCGCCGGTCCTGTCCGTACCGCCGGTGCCGTCCTCACGGCCGGTGCGCGTGCCGGGCCCGTGCCGCAGCGCCCGGCGGCCGTTCAGGGCGTTCAGGCCGTTCAGGCCGTTCACGCGGCGAAGGTCGCCGACGCGGTGCGTACGGCCGTCCGTCCTCAGCAGCGCACCCGGCGCGAAGCGGCGCAGCTCAAGCCCTTCCAGGGCGGGGAGCCGCCGGAACTCGGGCCAGTCGGGGCACAGCAGCCGCCCGCTGCGGTCCAGCAGAAAGCCGTCGACGCGTTCGGTGGCCATCCTGCCGCCCACCTGCGGGGTGGCCTCCAGCACGGTGACCTGCAGACCAGCGCCCGTCAGATGATGGGCGGCGGCGAGGCCGGCGAGCCCTGCACCGATGACGACGACATCGGCGTCCGGGGTCTGCGTTCGCCCGTAGCGTGCTGTGTCGCTGGAGTGCACGGTGCCTCCCGTGGTCGGCGCGCGGTGCGGGGGCCGTCCTGCAGTCGTCCTGCCCGAAACAGCGCGAGTGAACCGTGAGGTTCAGGACTCTACGCAGCTGTCCGGTTGCGGTCAGTGGCACACGGACAGAGCACGGTCGCACGCGGGTCGCACACCCCTCGGATCTGCCCGCCGCGTCCTCGCCGCAGCACGTCACCGGGCCGTCGCCAGGGGCTCGTCCGGGGCCGACGCCCCGTCCGTACTGTCAGCGCAATGCGGCGCGTACCGCGTCATCGATGTGCGGAAACGCGAAGCCGAAGCCCGAATCGAGCAGCCGCTTCGGCACGACCCGCTGGCTGCCCAGCACATCCGAGGAGAACTCGCCGAGCGCCGCCCGCAGCACCGGTGCCGGGACCGGGAAGGGCGTGGGGCGACGCAGGACACGGCCCATGGCAGCCGTCACCTCGCGGTTGGTGACGGGCTCCGGGGCGGTGAGGTTGACGGGGCCCGACAGGTCCTGCGTGTCCAGCAGGTGGCGCAGCGCGGCGATGTGGTCGTGCAGCGCGATGTGGCTCCAGTACTGGTTTCCGTCGCCGAGCCGGCCGCCGAGACCCGCCTTGAAGATCGGGAACAGCCGTCCCCACGCGCCGCCGCCACGGGCGACGACGAGGCCGGTACGGGCGAAGACCGTACGGATACCGGCCTCCTCCGCGGCCCCCGCAGCCTCCTCCCACTCCTGGCAGACGTCGGGCAGGAAGCCCTGCCCGGGCGGCGCGCTCTCATCGACGGCGCGGTCGCCCGTATCGCCGTAGTAGCCGATGGCTGTGCCGACGATCAGAGTGCGGGGCGGTTCGTCGAGAGAGGCGAGGGCGTCGGCGATGGCGGCGGTGCCCAGCACGCGGCTGTCGCGGATCTCCTTCTTGTACGCGGGAGTCCAGCGCCGGTCCCCGACGCCCGCGCCCGCGAGATGGACGACGGCGTCACAGCCGGCGAGGCCCTTCGCATCCACGTACTGCCCCTTGGGGTCCCACGCCACCTCGGAGGGCGGCGTGCCCGCGGTGCCACCGGCATGCTCGTAGCGCCGCGCCTCCTGGGAGGAGCGCCGCACGAGCCGGACGATGTCGTGCCCGTCCGCGCGGAGCGAGCGCGAGAGGGCCGTGCCGATGAGGCCGGAGGAGCCGGTGACAGCGATACGCATGGGGCCATCCTGCCGTCTGCGGACGTCACGCTGAAGTGCCGGGCACCCCGGACTTGTTCGCGCCAGCGCCGGACCGGACCGTGCCCGGACTCTGCACGTCCCGGCGTCCCTGCCGGCCCGGCCAAAGCGGTGGACCGGCGGGTGGGCACGGGGCACAGTGGCGCGCATGTCCACCTCACCTGCCGTCCGCGCCGCCACCCCCGCCGACGAGACACGACTCGGCGAGCTGGACCGGAGCACCTGGTCGCCGCTGTACGCCGTGCACGCGCGCCCGCGACCCCAGCCGCCCTACGCCCCCTTCTTCGACTCGGCGCACCTGCCCGGCCACTTCCTCGTCGCCGAGCTGGAGGACATGGGAGTGGCCGGATACATACGCCTGGTGCCGCCCACTCAGCTGGAGAGCAACGCGCATGTGCGGGAGATACAGGGCCTCGTCGTCGACGAGAAGGCACGCAGGCGCGGCGTCGCGCGGGCCCTGCTGGAGGGGGCGTGCGACCGGGCCCGGCAGGAAGGCGCCCTGCGGATCACGCTCCGGGTGCTGCGGCACAACCTGCCCGCCCGCGAGCTGTACGCCGCGGCGGGCTTCGCCGTGGAAGGTGTGCTGCCGGGGGAGTTCCTGGTGGACGGGAAGTACGTCGACGACGTCCTGATGGGCCGCCGGCTCACCCGGCTCTGAACGTTCACGTCGTTCACGTTCGCAGCGCTCGGTACGCTCACCGCCCGGTCAGCCGCGGAAGCGGTCCCACAGTTTGGGGAGCCGCTCGGCCAGAACCGTGTCGTCCTCCAGGTTGAGCGAGACCCCCGTCGGGTCCTCCGGCGGGTCGGGCAGGCCGAGGTCCGGCATGATGATGCCGGTGAGCTGCTCGTACGCCTCGTCGGCGGCGTAGCCGAGATCCTCGGCGTCGCCGTCCAGTTCCTCGTCGAACCCTTCGAGCACATCGGCGAGGGAGTCGGCGTCGTGCGCCGCGTGCTCGAAGACCTCCCGCCCCTGGCCGATCAGCCAGCAGCGGAACGCGTCGAAGGCGTCGTCGCTGACGCCGTCGAGCAGGATCCAGGCGGCGGCCCACAAGTCCCACTGGTTGGCGCGGTTGTAGCGGGACTCGAAGTGCCGGGCGAAGACCATGACGGCTTCAGGATCGAGCCGGGTCAGCCTCTCGATGAGCAGGTCTGCCTGCTCCTCGGGGTCGCCCTCGGCGTCCTCGCGGGTGGAATCGATCAGCGCCCAGAACTCGGTCTCGTCCATCACGAACACAGCATCCGCCTTGTACCCGCCCGGCGCACGCGGACTCCCTCGGATGCCGCCTTGTCGTTACCAGGGCGCGTCAAGACCTCAATGTGCGGTTGTTGTGACCATCCCATGCATTCCGCTTCACCGCAGGTGGCAGGACGATGACGGAAGCCGCCGTGAAGCCGGACAGAAGATGTCCGGTTTCCGTGCGAGTGTGCTGGTCACAGAGCAAGGCCGCACGCAGCGGAGGGAGACGTGGGTGAGCACAGCAGGGGCACTGAAGGGCAAGGTCGCACTGGTTGCCGGCGCGACGCGGGGGGCGGGCCGCGCCATGGCCGTGGAACTGGGCAGAGCAGGCGCGACCGTCTACGCGACGGGACGCACCACCCGTGAGCACGTGAGCGAGGTCGGCCGCGCGAGCGAGACCATCGAGGGCACCGCCGAGCTGATCGACGATGCGGGCGGGCAGGGCATCGCGGTCAGCACAGACCATCTGGAGCACGACCGGGTACGGGAGCTGGTCGAGCGGATCGAGACGGAGCAGGGCCGCCTGGACATCCTGGTCAACGACATCTGGGGCGGCGACCGCCTCGTGCAGTGGGACAAGAAGATGTGGGAGCACGACCTGGAGCAGGGCATGCGCATCCTGCGGCTGGGCGTCGAGACCCACATCGTCACCAGCCGGTACGCGATCCCGCTGCTCATCCGGAACCCGGGCGGCCTGGTCGTCGAAGTCACCGACGGCACCGAGGAGTACAACGGCCCCCGCTACCGTCACCCCTTCTACTACGACCTGGCGAAGTACGCGCCGCTGAGGATGGCGCGCGCCCTGGCCGAGGAGCTGCCCGAACACGGCGCCACCGCGGTCTGTCTCACGCCGGGCTGGCTGCGCTCCGAGGCGATGCTGGACACCTATTTCAAGGTCACTGAGGACGACTGGCTCGCGGGCACCGCGCAGAACCCGCACTTCGCGATCTCCGAGAGCCCCGCCTTCGTGGGCCGCGCCCTTGCGGCGCTGGCCGCCGACCCGGACGTGGCCCGGTTCAACGGCAGTTCGCTCTCCAGCGGCGGCCTCGCGCAGGAGTACGGCTTCACGGACGTGGACGGTTCGGCACCCGACGCCTGGCGCTACATGACCGAGGTCGATCAGGACAGCAAGACGGCGGACGTCACCGGCTACCGCTGACGCTCCCGCGTGGCTTTCGCTCTCATCGCTCCGTCACGGCGTCGTCCTGTGTGTCGTCGTAGAGCGCGGCCATGCACCGTGCGGCGTCCCTGAACCGGGCCCGGAGTGCGGGTGGCTGGAGCACTTCGCACTCCGGGCCGAGGCCCAGCAGCTGGGTGCAGGCGACATCCAGCGACTCCACCGCCAGCACGACGGTGACCAGGCCCCCGCCGGATGTGCCGGATGTGCCGCACGCGCCGGATTCGCCGCCCCCGCCGGACGCGCCGGATTCGCCGGACGTGCCGCGCGCGGCTTCGGCCTTCGCCAGCGCCTCCTCCGCGGCTCTGCGGTCGGTGGCGTGCCGCAGCATCCGCGTCCCGGCCGGTGTCAGGCGCAGCACCACCTCGTCCCGCAGGATCGACTGCGCGAAGGCCGCGGACCGTTCCTCCCAGAAGCCGGGCAGGTCGAAGTCCTCGTCGCGCGCGAAGTGTTCGTCTCTCACCTCGACGTCCGTGACCCGGTCCACCCGGTACACGCGGCGGTCACCGCCCTCCACCACGCGGGCGGCCAAATACCAGACACCCGCCTTCAGCACGAGTCCGTACGGCTCCAACTCCCTCTCACTCTCGGCCCCTCGGCGCCGGTAGCGCATCCGTACCCTGCGGTCGTCCCACACCGCCTCAGCCAGCGCGGGCAGTTGCTCCGGCGGCTCCTCCAGAGGCTGCCACCAGCCGGGTGCGTCGAGATGGAAACGCTGCGCCGCGGTGTGCTGGGCATCGCTCAACTCCGGCAGCAGCGCCGCGGAAACCTTCAGCCGCGCGGCCGAGGCGGCATCCGCGAGTCCCATGTCCCGCAGCGCGGAAGGCACTCCGGAGAGGAAGAGGGCCTCGGCCTCGCTGCGTGCGATACCGGTCAGCCGGGTGCGGTAGCCCCCGATCAGGCGGTAGCCGCCGCTGCGCCCGCGGTCCGCGTACACGGGCACACCCGCCTCCGACAGCGCGAGCACGTCACGGGAGACCGTACGCTCGGACACCTCCAGCTCCGCGGCCAGTTCGGCGCCGGTCATGGCGCTCCGGTTCTGGAGCAGCAGCACCAATCTGATCAGCCGGGACGCGCGCATGGCAGCATTCTGCCGCCGCCCCGCGGCAGCGTGAACCACCGACAGGGGTGGTCCCCGGAGGCCCGCTGCCCCTACGGGTAGGGGCAGCGGACCGCCGGGGACCGGCCCGGCCGACCGGGCGCAAAGGGATCAGGTCTGCGCGAGCCCGTACGTCTCCGCCGCCCGCCGCACCGTCTCGCGCTTGACCTCGCCCCGCCGCGCCAGCTGATTCAGCGCCGCGACGACGACCGACTCGGCATCCACACCGAAGTGCCGGCGGGCCGCCTCGCGGGTGTCGGACAGACCGAAGCCGTCGGTGCCGAGCGAGGACCAGTCCTGCGGCACCCACTGGCTGATCTGGTCCGGGACGGCCCGCATCCAGTCGCTGACGGCGAGCACCGGACCGGGGGAGTCCTCCAGCACACGCGTCACGTACGGAAGGCGGTCCTCGCCCCGCAGCTGCGCCGCGTCGGACTCCAGCGCGTCCCGCCGCAGTTCGTTCCAGGACGTCGCCGACCACACGTCGGCGCTCACCTCCCACTCCTCGGCCAGCAGGCGCTGCGCCTCGAGCGCCCAGTGGATGGCCGTGCCGCTCGCCAGCAGCTGGATGCGCGGGGAGTCCTGCTTGGACACAGGGCCTTCCCGGAAGCGGTAGAGGCCCTTGAGGATGCCTTCGTCGACGCCTTCACCCGACGGTTTCGGCGGCTGCACCTTCGGCTCGTTGTAGACCGTCAGGTAGTAGAAGACGTCCTCGTGTGCGGCCGGGTCCGGGCCGTACATGCGGCGGAGCCCGTCCTTGACGATGGCGCCGACCTCGTAGGCGAAGGCCGGATCGTAGGTGAGGACCGCCGGGTTGGTGGAGGCGAGCAGCGGCGAGTGGCCGTCTGCGTGCTGAAGTCCCTCACCCGTCATGGTCGTACGGCCCGCCGTGGCGCCGATGACGAAGCCGCGGCCCAACTGGTCGGCCAGCGACCAGAACTGGTCGCCGGTGCGCTGGAAGCCGAACATCGAGTAGAAGATGTAGAAGGGGATCATCGGTTCGCCGTGCGTCGCGTACGACGTGGCTGCCGCCGTGAAGTCGGCCAGTGAACCGGCCTCGGTGATGCCCTCGTTGAGGATCTGACCGTCCGACGCCTCCTTGTAGTAGAGGAGTTGGTCGCGGTCGACGGGGTCGTAGTTCTGGCCGAGCGGGGAGTAGATGCCGGCCGAGGGGAAGAGGGACTCCATGCCGAAGGTGCGGGCCTCGTCCGGCACGACCGGCACCCAGCGCCTGCCGGACTCCTTCTCCTTCATCAGGTCCTTGACCAGCCGGACCAACGCCATGGTGGTGGCGATCTCCTGACTGCCCGATCCCTTGTCCAGCGCCGTGAACGGCTTCGGCGACGGCTCCGGCAGACCCACCTGGTGCACCTTGCGGGCGGGGGCGGGGCCGCCGAGGGCCGCGCGGCGCTCCTGGAGGTAGCGCACCTCGGGGGAGTCGGGGCCCGGGTGCAGGTACGGCACCAGCTCGTCGTCCAGCTTGCTGTCGGGCACCGGCAGTTCGAGCAGGTCCCGCATCGCGCGGAACTCCTTGCCGGTGAGCTTCTTCATCTGGTGGTTGGCGTTGCGCGACTCGAAGCCGGGCCCCAGCGTCCAGCCCTTCACCGTCTGCGCGAGGACCACGGTCGGCGCGCCCTTGTGCTCGACGGCCGCCTTGTAGGCCGCGTACACCTTGCGGGGCTCATGCCCGGCGCGTGAGGTACGGAAGCAGGCGGCGATCTTGTCGTCGGTCAGCAGCTGCGCCATCTGGACGAGGGCGGGGTCGGCGCCGAAGAAGTGCTCGCGGATGTAGGCCACATCGCGGGTGGCGTACGTCTGGAACTGGGCGTCCGGCACCTCGCGGAGGCGTTTGACCAGGGCCCCCGTGGTGTCGAGCTGGAGCAGTTCGTCCCATGCGGTGCCCCACAGGGACTTGACCACGTTCCAGCCCGCGGCGCGGAACTGGGCCTCCAGCTCCTGCACGACACGGAAGTTGGCGCGGACGGGGCCGTCCAGCCGCTGGAGGTTGCAGTTGACGACGAAGGTGAGGTTGTCGAGCTGCTCACGCCCCGCGAGCGCGAGGGCGGCGGTCGACTCCGGTTCGTCCATCTCGCCGTCGCCGAGGAAGGCCCACACGTGGGAGGCGGAGGTGTCCTTGATGCCGCGGCCGGTCAGGTAGCGGTTGAACCGCGCCTGGTACACCGCGTTGATCGGGCCGATGCCCATGGAGACGGTGGGGAACTCCCACAGCCACGGGAGCCGCCGCGGGTGCGGATAGGACGGCAGGCCACGGCCTTCCCCCGTGCCCCCG
>DATMEI010000087.1:0-4449 GCA_035556995.1 Streptomyces sp. | reverse complement strand
GGCACGAAGAGCGCTGTCAGCACGAGCGCCGCCAGCCCGATGGGGATGTTGAGCCAGAAGATCCACCGCCAGCCGGCCCAGGTGACGAGCGCTCCGCCCAGCAGCGGCCCCGCCGCCATGGAGATGCCGACGACGCCGCCCCACACGCCGATCGCACGGGCCCGCTCGCGCGGTTCCGGAAAGGTGTTGGTGATGATCGACATGGCGACGGGGTTGAGCATCGAACCGCCGATCGCCTGCAGCGCCCGGAACGCGATGAGCCAGCCCAGGCCGGGCGCGAGAGCGCACAGCAGCGACCCCGCCGTGAAGAGCACCAGTCCGGTCTGGAAGACGCGCCGCCGTCCCACCCTGTCGGCCGTCGAACCGGAGAGCATGAGGAACGAGGCGAGCACGAGGGTGTATGCGTCGAGAGTCCACTGCAGACCGGAGACGGAGGCGTGCAGATCCCGCTGCAGCGAGGGCAGGGCCACGTTCAGCGCCGTGTTGTCGAGGCTGACGAGCAGCAGGCTCATGCAGCAGATCGCCAGCACCAGCAGGCGGCGTGGCCCGGCCGTGCCCTTCTCGTCGGGGGAAGCGGACGACATCCCTCAAGCATCCACGTCGGCAGCACCTACTGCTGCTCGGGGGTGGTGTGACGTACGTCCGGTGACTGAGGATGACGGGCAGCGCGAACGGAGAGCCGATCCGGCGGCGCGGAGGGGGAGTATGTACCGGCAGCGTGAATCGGCAGTGTGACCAGCAGCGGTTCAGCGAGCAGCAGACACACCGCGGCATCCGAGGAGTGACGATGACGGCCACCGAGCCCGCCAGCCCCACCGACGCCTTCCGCACCGCCCGCGACACCCTGTTGCGGCACCGGACCGACTACGACGGTGCCCGCGCGGAATTCGAGTGGCCCCGCCCGGGGCACTTCAACTGGGCACTCGACTGGTTCGACGCCGTCGCGCGTGACAAGGCCGGCCGCACCGCCCTGCACATCGACGAAGAGGACGGCAGCGCCGCCCGCTACTCGTTCGCCGAGATGCGCACCCGCTCCGATCAGGTCGCCAACTGGCTGCGGGCGCTGGGAGTCGCACCGGGCCACCGCGTGATCCTCATGCTCGGCAATCAGGTCGAGCTGTGGGAGACGCTGCTCGCCTGCATGAAGCTCCGAGCCGTCGTCATCCCCGCCACTCCGCTGCTCGGCCCGAACGACCTCGCCGACCGGATCGAGCGGGGCGAGGCCCGGCACGTGGTCGTACGGGCGGAGGACACCGCGAAGTTCGCGACGGTGGCCGGCGACTACACCCGGATCGGCGTGGGAGGCCGCGGCGGGCTCGACGCCGGCTGGCTCGCGTACGAGGACGCGTACGGTGCCTCCGCCACGTACGAGCCCGACGGTCCCACGCGTGCCGACGACACGATGCTGCTCTACTTCACCTCCGGCACCACGGCCCAGCCCAAGCTGGTCGAGCACACCCATCTCTCGTACCCGGTAGGCCACTTGGCGACGATGTACTGGATCGGCCTGAAGCCGGGGGACGTGCATCTGAACATCTCCTCGCCGGGGTGGGCGAAGCACGCATGGTCCAACTTCTTCGCCCCCTGGAACGCCGAGTCGACGATCTTCATCTACAACTACGCCCGTTTCGACGCGGAACGCCTGCTGGCGGAGATCGAGAACGCGGGCGTCACGAGCTTCTGCGCGCCGCCCACCGTGTGGCGGATGCTCATCCAGGCCGACCTGACCGGGCTGCGGGCGATCCCACGCGAGGTCGTCGCCGCGGGTGAGCCCCTCAACCCCGAGGTGATCGAGCACGTACGGCGGGCCTGGGGCACGAGCATCAGGGACGGCTTCGGGCAGACGGAGACGGCCGTGCAGGTCGCCAACTCCCCGGGGCAGCAGCTCAAGCCGGGCTCCATGGGACGGCCCATGCCCGGCTTCGAGGTGACGCTGCTCGATCCGGTGACGGGCGAACCGGGCGTGGAGGAGGGGGAGATCTGCCTCGATCTGACGCGACGTCCGGTCGGGCTGATGACCGGCTACCGGGGCGACGAGGAGCGCACAGCCGAGGCGATGGCCGGCGGCTACTACCGCACTGGAGACATCGGCAGCCGCGACGCGGAGGGCTACATCACCTACGTGGGCAGGTCCGACGACGTCTTCAAGGCGAGCGACTACAAGATCTCACCGTTCGAGCTGGAGAGCGCCCTGCTGGAGCACGAAGCGGTCGCCGAGGCCGCGGTCGTCCCCTCACCGGACCCGGTGCGGCTGTCCGTACCCAAGGCGTATGTGGTGCTCGCCGAGGGCTGGGAGCAGGGGCCGGAGACGGCCAAGGCGCTGTTCGCGCATTCGCGGGAGACGCTCGCGCCGTACAAGCGTGTCCGGATCATCGAGTTCGCGGAGCTGCCCAAGACCATCTCCGGCAAGATCCGGCGGGTCGAGCTGCGGGCGCACGCGGCCGGACAGCCCGGTGACGAGTACCGCGAGGAGCGCTGAGCAGCCCCCCGCTCATCCTGCTCCGCCCACTCAGCAGACGGAGCGGATCAGGTCGTCGGCAGGGTCGTTGACGGCCTGGGGCATGCCCGTCAGGTCGAGTACGAAGAGCGGCACGCCCAGTGCGTCCGCGCGCATACGGGCCTCACGCGCGTAGCCGGCCAGGGAGAAACAGGCCGTGTCCACCTCCTCGTTGAGGCCGTTCAGCCACAGCGTCTCGACCTCGCGATGAGTCGTCGGATCGGTCGAGGGGTCGACGTGGGCGATGATTCCGCTGCCGCGCAGATCGATGCCGGAGGCAGGCCGCCGCTCCGTCACCCTGACCTCCGCGAAACCCAGCCAGCGCAGATACTGCGCGGCGGCCGTACGGGCGTCCTGCGCGGTGCGGATGGTGACGGGCTGGAAGGCGGGACGCGTCCGGGACGGCTCATCGGAGCCGTGCGCCTTGAGGGAGGCCGGAGCGGAGGAGCCGGCGGAACCGGCCTCGGCCCCGGCCCCGGCCTCGGTGACGGCATCGGGGCCGGCGGCGATGCCGGCGGGCGGAGGTTCGACCGGCAGACGCAGCAACGTCCCGCATTCACAGCCCAGTTCGGGCTGTGGCCACTCCTTGGCTGTCCCGCACGCCGGGCATCTCACCTCCACCCATGAGCCCTCCCAGGTGCGGTGACGCACCCGCGCGGGACGGCCGGGGTGCAGCAGCGGCAGCGCGACGGGAGCGCCGCAGTCGCAGGGATAGACCGGCGGGGTGTACGTGTGCTCGCGGCGGCACTCCGGGCAGCGCACGGGCACGCTTTCTGCCATCTCTTCGGGCTCCAGCGGCGATTCGGTGGGACGAGTGGGGCGAGTGCCGCGTCGCAGCCACGCTGACGCGGCACTGCTCATATCGTCCCTGAAAGGGCGGGATTTACGAAGAGGAACGGAACAGAAAAGGGTGAGAAGCAGGGCCTGGATGTGGCCACGGCCGCCCCTGCCGCCGCTTTGACACGCGTCCTACGCGTCCGTCCTACGCGTCCTCGAACTCCTTGACGGTGTCGATGTCCGGACCGTGCGGGGTGTTCGCCTCGCGCTCGATCATGATCTCGACGAGTACGGGACGTGAGGTGGAGACCGCTTCCTTGCGTGCCCACTGGATGGCGGTGGCGATGTCGTCGGGTTCCCGCACACGGCGCCCTGAACAGCCGTACGCCTCCATGATCTTGACGTTGTCCGTGCCGAACTCGTCGTAGTGGATGTCGACCTGATAGTTCATGCCGTAGCCGGTCTCGGCCTGCCGAATCAGGCCCAGATACTCGTTGTTGAGCATGATCAGCACATACGGCACGTGGTACTGGGCGGCGACGGCCAGCTCCTCGACCAGATACTGGAAGCCGTAGTCGCCGACGATGCCGACGACTTCGGCCTCCGGCTTCCCCATCCCGTCCAGCGCCTTCTTCACGCCGATCGCGGCCGGCACCTCCCAGCCGAGTGGACCGGCCTGGCCGCAGACCTGGTAGTGCCGTGGCAGGTACGCCTTCTGATGCTGGCCGCCCCAGATCTGGTAGAGCCCGATGGCGGTGACGAAGTAGGTCTCCTCGTCGAAGATCTCGTTGATCTCCTTGTACACGCGCGGCGCCTTGACCGGGGTGGAGTCGAAGTCCTCACGGCGCACCAGGGTCCGCTTCAGTTCCCGGCAGCGGTCGACCCAACTGCCCACATCTGCGGTGGCTTTGCGCTTACGGGCCTCCGCCAGCAGAGCCGTGAGGAACAGCCCGGCGTCCGAGACGATACCGAGGTCCGGTTCGAAGACCCTGCCTATCTGGGCGGGTTCGATGTCGACGTGCACGAAGGTGCGTTCGCCGCGGTAGACGTCGAGGTTCGCCCCGGTGTGCCGGTCGCCGAAGCGGGCGCCGACGGCGAGCACGAAGTCGGCTTCCAGGAAAGAGGCGTTGGCGTACCGCTGTGAGGTCTGGATGCCGGTGGTGCCGAGGTTGAGC
>DATMEI010000086.1:0-4582 GCA_035556995.1 Streptomyces sp. | reverse complement strand
CGGTCACCACCGCGTCGAGGACTCGCATGGCGACCGCCATGTCCGAGGGGTGCACCGCGATGCAGTGTTCGGACGCGCCGAGCACGGCATGATGCCGGTTCCAGCCGCCGATCGCCGCACAGCCGGTTCCGGGTTCGCGCTTGTTGCAGGGGGTGGTCACGTCCTGGAAGTAGCCGCACCGTGTGCGCTGGAGCAGATTGCCCGCGGTGGTCGCCGCGTTGCGCAGTTGCCCGGAGGCGCCCGCGAGCAGTGCCTGGGAGAGGACGGGGTAGCGCCGGCGCAGCAGCGGATGTGCTGCGAGGTCGCTGTTGCGGACGGTGGCACCGATACGCAGGCCGCCGTCGGGCAGTTCCTCGATCCTGTCGAACGGCAGGCGGGTCACGTCGACGAGGAGTTCGGGGGCTGCCACGCCCAGCTTCATGTGGTCCACGAGATTGGTGCCGCCGCCGAGGAAGGCGGCGTCGGGGCGTGCCATGACGGTGGCGACGGCGGCACCGGCGTCGTCCGCACGTGAATACTCGAAGGGAATCACTGCCGGGCCACCGCCCGGATCGCGTCGACGATGTTGACGTATGCGCCGCACCGGCACAGGTTTCCGCTCATGCGCTCCCGGATCTCCTCGTCGCTCAGTACGGCCGGACGGCCCGGCTCACCGGTCCCGTCCACGGTCACGGCCCCATCCCCGACCGCGGTCGCGGAGCTGGGGTGCCCGGCTGCGGCCTCGGCGAGCATGCCGACCGCCGAGCAGATCTGTCCGGGCGTGCAGTAACCGCACTGGAAGCCGTCGTGGTCGAGGAACGCCTGCTGGACGGGGTGCAGTTCGTGATCTCCCGCGGCGAGGCCGTAGGCGGTGGTGACCTCGGCGCCGTCGTGCGCGACAGCGAAGGTCAGACAGCTGACCACCCGCCGCCCGTCGAGCAGCACGGTGCAGGCGCCGCACTGCCCGTGGTCGCAGCCCTTCTTGGGCGACGTGATCGACAGCCGGTCGCGCAGGGCATCGAGCAGCGTGGTGCGGGTGTCGACGGTCAGCGACCACTGTTCGCCGTCGACACGGAGGGTGAGGTGAGAATCCACCCCGCCCCAGTACCACCGGGCGTCATGGGGCCAAACCTGACGCGGCGTCCCCGGCGCAGGCGGCCGTCGGCCACGTGCGGGCACCCGCGGCACGCGGCAAGCTGTGAACGGCTGGCCGGTGCCGGAGACCGGAGAGAGCGACGCAGTGCAGCGACGGTACGGAGGGACGGCACCACATGTTCGAGGCAGGCGACATCCGCGAATGGCGTGACCATGACGTGGTCGACCCGAGCGGCAGCAAGATCGGCACGCTGGAGGGCGTCTACGTCGATACGCGCACCGACAGACCGTTCTTCGCCACCCTCACCATCGGCCTGCCCACGCGGCGCCGGCTGGTCTTCGTACCGCTGACGGGGGCGACTGTCGGCCCCGGCTATCTGCGGGTAGCCCACGCCAAGAACGACGTCAGGTCCGCTCCCTCGATCGAGACCGACGGAGAGCTGCCGGCAGAGGACGAAGGGGCGGTGTTCGCGCACTACGAGCTGGGCTACGAGACCGGCGCGGGCGGCGAGCGGCGGCTGGCCCGCCGCTGAATCCCCTCGCTCCCGTACGTGCGCACGTACGGCGATCACACAGGCCCGTACCGGCAGCCGTGAGTTGCCTCTAGAGTCGGGACATGGCTGCAGACGGAGGACCCGTTCGGGTCGACAGCTGGATCTGGTCCGTACGGCTCACGAAGACCCGGTCGATGGCCGCGTCGGCCTGCCGAGCCGGTCATGTGCGGATCAACGGGGAACGCGTCAAGCCTGCCCATCCGGTGCGCCCTGGCGACCAGGTGCGGCTGCGCCACGGGGGACGGGAGCGTGTGGTGGTGGTCTCCCGCGTCGTGCGCAAACGGGTCGGGGCGCCGGTGGCCGTGGATTGCTACGTGGACAACAGCCCCCCGCCACCGCCGCGCGAGGCGGTCGCTCCGGCCGGGCGCCGTGACCGGGGCGCGGGACGTCCGACGAAGCGTGACCGGCGGGAGATGGAACGCCTGCGCGGCCTGCGGGACGACGACTCCCCCTGAAGCCCGCAGCGACCCGGCCGCTCCCGTGAGCCGACCGCTTCCGTGAACCGCCCTCTCCCGTGAACCGCTCTCAGTCCGAGCGCAGTTCGCGGTCCGCGGCCCGCAGCAGCGTCAGCAGCATGCGGTTGAGCGGCACTTCGATGCCGTGCCGCTCAGCGCCCCGCACGACCGCGCCGGTGATGTGTTCGTGCTCCAGGGGACGCCCCGCCAGCCGGTCGTAGAGCATGGACGTACCGCCGTCGGGCGGCACCGAGGTGTTCTGCCGCAGCGCGCGCTGTACGTCGTCCTCGTTCACCTGCGCACCGTCCGCACGTGCGACGGCGAGCCCTTCGCGCAGGACCTCCTCGGCGAGCGCCCTCATCTCCGGATCCCCCAGGATGTGCATGCGCTGCTTCAGGATCGCGGTGAGCGGATTGGCCGCGACGTTGGTGAACATCTTGCGCCACGTGGCCGTACGGAAGTCGGCGACCTTACGCACAGTGAGGCGGCTGTGCTCGAGGAGCTCGGCGAACCGGTCGGCCGAGGGGCCCTCCGGCACGTGCAGTTCGCTGGACAGGTGGTGCACGATGCGCCCCGGCGCGACCCGCTCGACCGCCATGTAGGCAAGGGTCGGCAGGAGGTCCGTGCCCGGGGGCAGCAGCGGGGCGACACGTTCGGCGTGGTCGACGCCGTTCTGGATCACGGCGACGACCGTGTCCGGGCCGCACAGCGCACGCAGCCAGCCTGCGGCGCCCGCGGTGTCCTGAACCTTGGTCGTCAGGAACACCCAGTCGGCGGGCCCGACTTCCTCGGGACGCGTGGCGAAGCGCACGTCGGGACGGAGCAGTTCACCGTCCGTCCGCAGGGTCAGTTCGTCGAGCGGTGTCCGCAGGCAGAGGGTGACGTCGTGACCGGCCTCGTACGCGAAGGCGGCTGTCAGTCCGCCGACCGCGCCGCCGCCGATCACCGCTATATGTGCGGGTGAGTCTGGAGAACGCATACAGACGATCGTATGCCGCCGCCTCTGCACGACCGGCCCGGGGCGTCCATTACCGCAGAACCGACATATCGGGTGTTACGCATAGACACCTCTGCCGGTTTCACAAGCGGGACGAGGTTCGGCCATGTACGTGCTGCCTGCAGCTCCGAGCGCACCTGTCACAGACCACCTCAGACGTCTCCCCGAGTACGGGCCCAGATCATCCGGACGCCCCCTGCTCCACCTCGGGGCGGTCGCGGCGGCCTACACCCTCGTGCAGCTTCTCCTCGTGCTCCCGGGCACCGGACTCGGCTGGGACGAGTCGATCTACGTGAGCCAGGTCGACGGCAGCGCTCCCGCCGCCTTCTTCAGCGCCCCCCGGGCACGCGGCATCTCCTACCTGGTGGCGCCGGTCGCCGCCTTCACCTCCTCCACCACCCTGCTGCGCGTCTTCCTCGCCGTCATGTCCGGCGCGGGCCTGCTGGCCGCCCTGTGGGTCTGGCGCCGGCTGCTGCCGGTGCCCGTGCTCGCCTGGGGCGGCGCCCTCTTCGCCGGGCTGTGGATCAGCCTCTTCTACGGGCCGCAGGCCATGCCGAACCTCTGGTGTGCCTTCGGTGCGCTGGCCGCTGTGGGCTGCTTCCTGCGGTGCGTGCGTCATACGGGCGACCGTGCCGCCCTCGCGGGGCTCGTGGTCTCCGTCGGCGTCGTCGCGCTGATGCGTCCGCCGGACGCGGCGTGGCTGGCACTGGCACTGGCCGGTGCCGCGCTCCTGGTCCCCGACTGGCGCGTGCCGGCGGTCCTCGGCGGGCTGCTGGCCGGGGCGCTGCTCGGCGCCGCCCCCTGGATCGTGGAGGCGTTCACCACGCACGGCGGTCTGTTCGAACGGCTGCACCGCGCCAGCGAGATCCAGGGCGGCATGGGCTGGAACGTGGCGATCGGCGACCACGTGCGCAGCCTTCAGGGCCGGATGCTGTGCCGCCCATGCGACATGGCCTGGGAGCAGCCGCAGACCGCACTCTGGTGGTTCGCGCTGCCGCTGCTGGCCGCCGGCGGCATCACGGCGGCAGTACGCGCGGGGCGCCGGGACACCGCCGTGCTGGCCGCGGTGACGGCGACGGTGCTGGCCCTGCCGTACCTGTTCCTGATGGGGTACGCGGCCCCGCGCTTCCTGCTGCCCTCCTACGCGCTGCTCGCTCTGCCCGTCGCGGAGTGCGTACGGCGTGCCTTCGCGCAGCGGCCCAACGGGCGGCGCCCCCTCGTCCTGGTCGCTCTGCCCGCGCTGCTGCTGGGCAGCCACTTCGGCGTGCAGTACCAGGTGCTCAACTCCGTACTCGAGCGCAATCACAAGGTGACGGCGCAGATGACGGAAGCGGCCGACACGATGCACCGGCTCGGCCTGCGTGCGCCCTGCATCCTGACCGGGCCGCTCGCCGTCCCCATGAGCCACTACGCGGGCTGTACGTCGAGGCAGTCCCGCGGCCACGACATCAGCATCTCCAGTGGAGAGCTGCGTGAACTCGCGCGCCGGCACGAGCCGATGG
>DATMEI010000085.1:0-4501 GCA_035556995.1 Streptomyces sp. | reverse complement strand
CTGCCGCTCTACTGGCACCTGCTGGAGACCACGCCCCCCGCCGAAGTGCTCGCCCACCGCATGGTGTGGTCCCTGCCCACGGCCCTGCTGCTGCTCGTTGCGCTGCGCCGCTGGTCCTGGATACGCCCGCTGCTGCGGCAGCCGAAGAAGCTCGGTCTCGTCGCCCTCGCCGCCGCGGCCATCTCCCTCAACTGGGGCCTGTTCATCTGGTCGGTCAGTGTGGGACGCGTACTGGAGTCGTCGCTCGGCTACTTCATCAACCCGCTGGTCTCCATCGCCTTCGGAGTGCTGCTGCTGCGCGAGCGGCTACGGCCCGCGCAGTGGACCGCAGTCGCCATCGGCGCGGTCGCGGTGGCCGTGCTGAGCATCGGATACGGCCAGGTGCCCTGGCTCTCCATCGCCCTCGCCCTCTGCTTCGCCACCTACGGGCTCATCAAGAAGCACATCCAGCTGGACGGCGTGGACGGCTTCAGCGCGGAGACCGCCGTGCAGTTCCTGCCCGCGCTCGGCTTCCTGGTCTATCTCGGCGTCACCGGCGAGTCCGGCTTCACCACCGGCGGTACGGGCCACGCCCTGCTGCTCGCCTTCTCGGGCCTGGTCACCGCCGTCCCGTTGATCTTCTTCGGCAGTGCGGCCGTACGGCTGCCGCTGTCCACCATCGGTCTGCTGCAGTATCTGGCGCCCGTCCTGATGTTCCTGCTCGGCCTGCTGGCCTTCCACGAGGAGATGCCCCCGGAACGCTGGGCGGGCTTCATCCTGGTGTGGGCCGCACTCACCCTCCTCACATGGGACGCGCTGCGCACCAGGCAGCAGAGCCGCAGCCGGCTCCGTACGGCCGCGCTCCAGGCCGCGGAACAGGAGACGGCGGAACGGGATGCAGCGGAACAGGAGACGGCGGAGAGCACAGCCACCGCTGCGTCCCCGAGCCCTAAGCCGTGATGTCGCGGGTGGTGAAGCGCGCCCAGGCCGCGGAGCCGAACAGGGCCGTGTAGAGCGCCTGAAGGCCGGCGTTCCTGAGCAACTCCTCCCAGTAGACGGGGTCTCGGAGAAGGTCGGCGAAGCTCAGCCAGTAGTGCGTGAAGAGGTAGGGGTGTGCTGCGTGCAGCTGCGGGATGGTGTCCACGATCTGCACCATCAGCAGCAGTCCCACCGTGGCGGCCATGGCTGCGATGCCGCTGTTGGTCAGGGTCGAGATGAACAGGCCGAGCGCCGCCAGCCCCGTCAGTGAGAGGGCCACAGCGAGAGCGATCGCGAGTGCGCGCAGCAGTCCCTCCGAGAAGGGGACCGTGGTGCCCGACAGCAGCGTGACGTCACCGACCGGGAAGAGCAACGCACCCGTGGCCAGGGCGAAGGCGGCGACCACGAGCGTGGCGACGAGGCAGAAGACCATCGTCCCGGCGAACTTCACCAGCAGCAGCCGGGTGCGTCCTGCCGGGGCGACCAGGAGATAGCGGAGCGTTCCCGCGTTGGCCTCGCCCGCGATGGAGTCGCCTGCGATGACCCCGACGGTCATCGGCAGGAAGAAGGGCAGAGTGGCCGCGAGCGAGGTGAAGACGAGAAAAAGGCCGTTGTTGGTGATCTGTGAGATGAAGGCCGGGCCTTCACCGCCCCCGCCCCCCGCGTTCCCGCCGTCAGCCGTCTCGATCTTGACGGCGATGCCGACCAGTACCGGGATGACGGCGAGCACGCCCAGCAGTGCGAGGGTGCGCCAGCGGCGGAACGTGGTGAGCAGTTCACTGCGGTAGAGGGCCCACCGCCACCGCGGGCCGCCCTGGTGACCCGCTGTGGCGGGAGCGAGGGCCGGCCCGTACTGCTCGTCCCGCCGTACGAGTTCAGCCTGCGACATCGAAGCCCTCCCCGGTGAGCGAGACGAAGACGTCCTCCAGCGAGACCCTCGTGACGCCGAAGGCCCGCACGCGGACCCCGGCTTGTACGAGCGCGGCGTTGAGACCGGCGAGATCCGGCGGGGGTTCGCCGGACGGGCCCGTCGGCGCGGGCAGTTCACCCGTCACCTCGTCCCCGTCGGCTGTCAGGTCGGTCACACCGTGTTCCTTCAGGACGCGGACCGCGTCCGCACCGTCCGGCGTGGTCACCGCCAGCCGCCCCCGCGCGTCCGCGGACATCTCGGCGACCGTGCCCTGGGTGACCAGTCGGCCGCGGTTCATGACGGCCGTGTGCGAGCAGACCTGCTCGATCTCGTCGAGGAGGTGGGAGGAGAGGAAGACCGTGATCCCGTCCTCCGCCAACGCCCGTACGAGTGAACGGATTTCACGCATCCCCTGGGGATCCAGACCGTTGGTCGGCTCGTCCAGGACCAGCAGTTCACGCGGCTGGAGCAGGGCGGCGGCGATGCCCAGGCGCTGCTTCATGCCCAGGGAGTACGCCTTGGCCTTCTTGCCCGCGGCAGCGGAGAGTCCGACCCGCTCCAGCGTCGCCTCCACGCGCGCCTTGCGGGTGCGGGGATCGGCTGTGGGGTCCGCCGCGTCGTAACGGTGGAGGTTGCCGCGTCCGGAGAGGAAGCCGTACAGAGCGGGACCCTCGATGAGGGCGCCGACGCGTGGCAGCACGCGCTTTGCCGCCCGCGGCATGGGTTCGCCGAGCAGGCGGGCGCCCCCGCCCGTGGCGTCGATGAGGCCGAGCAGCATGCGGATCGTGGTGGTCTTGCCGGAGCCGTTGGGCCCGAGGAAACCGAAGACGCTGCCGCGCGGCACGGACAGATCGAGCCGGTCCACGGCCAGCTGTCCGCCGCGGTAACGCTTGCTGAGCCCGCGCGTCTCGATGACGGCTGAGGGGGACGGCTGGGCCATGGCGCTCCCGTGTTCGGGCCGGTCGTACTGTCCCTGCATCTGTCCCCACCACCCGGAGCGGGTGGTGGGGACAGACACGGGAGTTCAGTCACTCGGTCTCTCGATCACTCGGTCACTTGGCGGCGGCGTCGGCGGCCTTGATCAGGCCCTCCTTGCTCACTGCGCCGACGTAGACGGTGCCGTCGTCCGTCATCAGGGCATTGACCAGACGGGTGCTGAAGACCCGGCCGGTGCCGAAGTCGCCCTCGGCCTTCTCGGTGAAGCTGTCGAGCAGGTCCTCGCCCTGCGGCGAACCCTTCGCGTCCCCGCCGCTCATGCCGGGGAAACCGCTCGCGCCGCCCTTGGGCGACTTGATTTCGGCGACCGCGCCCCAGCCCTTGCCGATGGCGTTCAGACCGGACATCTCAGAACCGATGCCCTTGTGGGACTTCAGGGACTTCTCGGCCTTCTTGGCCTTCTTCTCGAAGTGCTCGGACTTCTCGGAGTGTTCACCGTGCGACTTGTCGTCCAGTTTCTGCTCGGTGACGTCGGTGCCCTTCGGGGGCTTGAAGCTGAAGGTGCCGGCTGACGGCTTGGCGAAGTCGACCTTGGTGTAGGCCACTTCGACGGCGGGCTTGCCGCCGCCCTTCGGGTTGAGCGTGAACTTCAGCGGGGTGCCGTTGTCCGCGTCGACGGCGATCCGCACGGAGTCGACCGTCGAGTGCGGGGCGCCCTTCGGCTTGACCAGCAGCTGGTAGGCGTCGCGGCCGGCGACCTTGGCCGTACCGTCGACGGACACGGAAGTGGTGCCCTCCGCCGCCTTGAGCACCTGCTTGGCGGCTTCCTGCGGGGTGACGTTCTGAAGCCCCTTTTCGAGCTTCTTGCCGTGGTCACGGTGCTTGGACGCGGCGCCCTTCGGAGCGACCGCGTGGTACGCGGAGTCGGTGGCGCTGTCGTACGCCCACACCTCGTTGCCGTTGTGGATGTAGCTGTACTCGGCGGCGTCCTCGACGATCGAGACGCGCTGCTTGTCGGGGCCGTCGGCTGCGACGCGGAGAGTGTGCTCCCCGGAGGCCAGCTCCATCAGCTTTTCCTGGGGAGCGGCACTGGAGTCCTTGCTCCCGCCGCCGTTCTTGTCGCTGCCGGGGCCGTCGCCGTGGGCGCCGCCGCCGAAGAGGCCGCCCTGCTTGCCGCTGCCGCCGCTCGCACCGGGCATCTCCGGAAGTCCGAGATCGGTGCTGACCTTCACCGTGCCGGACATGTGCTGGGTGTCCGAGGCGGCCATCTTCTCGACCAGCTTCTGCGCCGAGATCTTCGGCAGGTCAGGGTTGCCGGTGCTGGCGAGCGCGGGTACGAGCCCGACGGTTGCCGCAGCGAGTCCCGCGACAGCGGCCGGTATGCCGTACCTGACGGCTTTCCTGCCGGGCGTCCTCGGTTGGATCTGTGCCATGTTGGTGCCCTACCTCCGGGTCGGTGGCGGTTCTGTACGTCGCGCTCTCCGTCCCCTGCCTTCGGCGGGGAGACCCCACTCCTGCTTCGCCATTGTCCCCGAAATCCTCGGGATGGTGCGGGGTGGTATCTCAATGGCACCAAACCGGTGAGCTTTGCGCGTCAGCCGGTGGAGGCAACTATGCGTACTCCTCGAGTTGGAGGCAGAGTTCGCATTCGTCCGCCGTGCGGGGGCCTGAACCGGGTGAGAACCCTGAGACGCGCGC
>DATMEI010000084.1:0-14909 GCA_035556995.1 Streptomyces sp. | reverse complement strand
GAGGTATTGGCGCAGAGGGGCGGGTTTCACGGGGGCGATTCCCTGCCTATCCTTGAATGGTCGCATCCGGTCGCCCCCGCGACCGACGAGTAGGAGGACTCCGTGCCGCTCTCTGAGCACGAGCAGCGCATGCTCGAGCAGATGGAGCGAGCGCTGTACGCCGAAGACCCCAAGTTCGCGACAGCGCTCGAGGGAAGTGAGCTGCGCAGGTACACCCGCAGGCGGGTCTACCAGGCAGTCGCAGGCTTTCTGGTGGGCATCGCACTGCTCATGGCCGGAATGGTCGCGCAGCAGATCTGGATCAGCGTCGTCGGTTTCCTCGTCATGCTCGGCTGCGCCGTGCTCGCGGTCACCGGCTGGCGCAAAGCCCCCAAGAACGGCGAGCAGCCGGAGCAGCAGGGAGCTGCCCAAGGCAGCAGTGGAGGCAGCGGGGCACCCACCCGCCGTCAGCCACGCGCCCGTCGTTCAATGATGAACCGAATCGAGGAGCGGTGGCAGCGCCGCCGTGACGAGGGTCACTAGCACAGACCGAGCACCAGCGCCGATGCGGCGTCCTCCTGCATGACGTGGCTGTGGGGCCTTCCTTCCGAGTCCGGAGGGAGGCCCCACAGCCATGCCGGGGTCTTCAGGTCGCACGCCCGCTTCCCGCACCCGCCGCTACCTCGCCGCCCGCCCTGCCGGCGGCACGACGTGGGGCCCGTACCGCACCGGCAGTACGTACGGGCCCCTGTCTTCTGCCTACTTCCTACTTCGCGAAGCGCACCCGCAACGCCCCCAGCCACCGCTCGCGCAGCTGGGCCAGGCGCCGCCTCGCCCCCCAGGTCACCCGAATGGCCGAAGGGGGCAGCAGCAGTGCCCGGACCCGCAGCCCACGGGGTGCCGCCTCCCGCAACGCGTCGCACACCTTGCGTACGTCGGTCCTCACGCCGGTCTCGGCCTGGGGCCCCGGCGCGTACAGGACGCGCTCCACCACGAGAGCCACCCGGTACGCGGCCTCTGCGGCTTCCGGCTCCAGGTCACCGATACGAGCGATGCGTTCGGCCGCCTTCCTCGGTGTCGCCGAGTCGTCGGGGGCGATCCCGTAGTCCCAGCCGGTGTCGACCAGCTCACGCCAGGCGGCCAGCACCGCACCGCCGGGATCGGTCCCGGGTGACGGGCCGCCGCGTCCACCGAGTCTCCGTGCGCGCGTGCGCTGACGCCACAGCATCGGCAGCATCGGCAGGCCCAGCACAAGCAGTGCCGCTGCGGTCACCCCCGCGATCGTGCCCACGGAAGAGCCGCCGTCCGAACCGCCGTTGCCGGGGGCCGGTGCAGCCTGGCCGCACTGGGGATCGAGCCGCTTCTCCTCGGAGGTGCAGTCGTCCGACTCCGAGGGTGAGGGCGTCGGTTCGGTGCTCTGGCCACGGTCCGGCAGTTGCTCGGCGGGGTTCTCACTGGGATCCGGGATGTCCGGCTGTGCGTACGCGGGAGGCGAGCCGCGTGTCGGGGTCGGCTCGAAGCGGGTCCATCCGACTCCCTCGAAGTACAGCTCCGGCCAGGCGTGCGCGTCCTTCAGGCCGACCGCCATCTGACCGTTGGCCTCCGCGGTGCCCGGGGTGAAGCCGACCGCCACCCGGGCGGGGATGCCAAGCGTGCGGGCCATGGCCGCCATCGAGAACGCGAAGTGGACGCAGAAGCCTTCCTTCTGTTCGAGGAAGTTGGCGATCGCGGCGGATCCGCTGCCGGCCCTTACCCGTGTGTCATAGGTGAAGCCGCCCTCGGAGGCGAACCAGTCCTGGAGGCCCACCGCGCGCTCGTAGTCGTTCGCCGCGCCGCGCGTGACACCCAGGGCCGTACGCCGCACCACCGACGGCAGCGATTCCGGGACCTTCGTGTACTCCTCGGCCACTGGCTCCGCCGGTTCCGCGGCATCCCTGAGCTGACGCTCCGACGGCTCCACGAGCAGGCTCTCCACCTGGTAGCGCACGCCCCGCGTCGTCTGCCCGCGGTCACCGACGAGGGTGCGGCCCTCCGGCTCGAAGCGCCAACGCCCGTCGATGCGCACCCGGTTGGCCGGGTAGGGCATCGGCAGCCAGTTCTGCGCGTACCAGTCGGCTGCCACGACAGTGCTGCGGACCTTCTGGGTCTGTACGTTCGGAGCCAGGCCCGCCGGGGTGGGCAGAGGGTCGGGCAGTGCGTCTATGCGGCGCTCCGAAGGTTTCCAGGACGCGCCGTCGAACTGGTCCAGGGCGACGATCCGCAGATACATCTCCTGGGTGTCCCTGGTGTTGGTCGTGTACGTCAGCGCTGTGCGGTCCTCGGCCTGATTGAGGCTGTCCTGCAAGGCCACGAGGGGGTTGACCGCCGAGACCGTGCCCCCGTTCTCTCCCACACCACCGTTGCCGTTGCGTGCCGCGTCCAGCAGCCCGCTGCCCAGCGACGGCAGCAAGGCGGGAACGATCAGTGCGAGCCCGAGCGTGAGAGCGCCGATCCGCCGCCCCGTGCGTACGGGCGCAGTCGCGGGTCCGTCCACCGCGCCGGGCTGGTAGGAGGGCGAGCCGGGACGTCCGCGGTCGGTGAAGACCCGTCCCCACTGCGAGAGGCGCTCGCGTCCCTCGGCGAGGAGCAGCAGCAGATAGCCGCCCGCGGCACACAGGAACCACGGCCAGCCCGCGCCGTCCCGCGCCAGGCCGGCCGCGACCGAGTACAGAGCCAGCAGGGGGAGCCCGGCCGGTGCGGCGCTGCGGAACGTCACCGCCAGCGCGTCGACCAGCAGGCCGATCATCAGGACACCGCCGACCAGTATGAGCCGTATGCCGTCGGTCACGGGTGCCGGTATGGCGTAGCGGCCCACGTCGTGGCCGCCCTGGCTGAGCAACTGCTGGAATTCGCCGAAGACGGCCGGGCCCGGCAGCAGTCCGCCGAGCGCCGCGTCGCGGGCGAAGAAGACCGTCAGCAACAGCAGCGACACCAGCACCTGGGCCGCGAGCGTCGCAGCACGCGCCAGTGGCACGCGGCGTGCTGCGGCGCCCACCAGCGTCTGCGCCCCGAGCAGCAGCGCCGCCTGCAGCAGCCACGTCGCCGGATCCACCAGCGGCAGCAGCGCACAGGCAGCGGCCAGAGTGGCCAGCGCCGCGCAGAGGGCGAGCCGTCCCCGTCCGCTCATCGCCCCAGCCCTTTCACGGTCCCGTTGTCGGCTTCCTGCCACAGGTCGGACATCGCGATGCCGGGGCCGCCCCGCAACGCTGTCCAGCCCGCCTCGCGCAGTACGCGCAGCGGTTCGTCGTCCCGGGCGGCGAGGGGTGGCGCGGTGGCCGTCACGGTCCCGGTCGCGGCAGCGCCCTGTTCGGCCGCCGCGGCACCGGCGGGCGTCTCCACAGCAGCGCTCCCGTCCGCTGCGGAGTCCTTGTCCTCCCCGCCGCCGTTGAGCCTGGAGGTGAAGGCGACCGCCTTGTTCGTACGCTGCCGCATACGCCCCACCGTGATCGCCTGCTCTTCGTCGAGGTCGCCGAGGAAGGCGACCAGCAGTCCCTCCTGACCTCCCACGCCGCCGCGCAGTATGTCGTAGGCGTACGACATGTCCGCTTCCGTGGAGTGCTCGACCAGCGCGAGGGTGTCCAGCAGCAGTCCGGCCGTGTCGGAGGAGTCCCCGGCGAAGCCGATGCCCTCCGGTCCGGGCACCATCGTGCCCGTGTCGGTCAGCAGCCGGACCGCGTAGCCCTTCTCCAGCAAATGCAGACAGACCGAGGCGGCGCCGGAGACCGCCCACTCGAAGGGGGAGTCCGGGCCCGAACCGGTGTACGCGGTGCGACGGGTGTCGAGCAGCACCGTGCACCGCGCCTTCTGCGGCTGTTCCTCGCGGCGCACCATCAACTCGCCGTAGCGGGCGGTGGATCGCCAGTGGATGCGGCGCAGATCGTCGCCGTGCCGGTAGCCCCGCGGGATCACGTCGTCCTCACCGGCGAGCGCCAGGGAGCGCTGCCGCCCGTCGCCGTAGCCGGTGGTGTCGCCGGACAGCCGGCACTGCGGCAGCGGCTCGACCTGCGGCACCACGGTGAGCGTGTCGTACGTGCTGAAGGACCGGGTCAGTTCGCACATCCCGAAGGGGTCGGTCAGCCGCAGCTGCAGAGGCCCCAGCGGGTAACTGCCGCGCATGTCCGAACGCACCCGGTACGACACGTCGCGCTGTCCGCCCGGCTCGACCCGGTCCAGGACGAAGCGCGGACGCGGACCGAGCACGTACGGCACCCGGTCCTGCAGCATGAGCAGTCCCGTCGGGAGCCGGGAGATGTTGTCCAGCCGCAGATGGACCCGGGCCTCCGAACGCACCGTCACCCGGGCCGGGGAGAGCCTTCGGGAGCCGGCCACGCGGTAGCGCGTGCGGTACAGCACCAGCACGCAGACCAGCGGCAGCGCCGACAGCAGCATCCCCACGCGCAGCAGGTCCGCCTGCCCGAGGGCGTACGCACAGACCGCCGCGGCGGCACCCGCCGCCAGGAAGGACCTGCCGCGGGTGGTGAGGCCGCCCAGGGCGGTGCGCAGCGTGCCCTGCTCTTCCTCGTTGCGGTCCTGCTGCCCCTCGTCACCGTCCTGCTGGTGCCGGACCTGCCGGTCCTGCCGGCGTTCCCGGCGCCGGCCGTCCCTGCCACGGCCACCGCGGTCACCCCGGCCGCCGCGGGCTGCTCCCCCGGAGCGGTCCGCGTCAGGAGCGGAACTCCCGGACATCAGTAACCCCGCGGCGACTGCTGTCCGTAGCCGTCCGGGGGCGCCGGAGCACCCGTGCCCCCGTGAGCGGCTGTCGGCACGGGCACGCGCTGGAGGATCTCCGTGACCACCTGCTCGGCGGTCCGTCTGCTCAACTGCGCCTGTGCCGTGGGCAGAAGCCGGTGCGCCAGTACGGGCACAGCCAGCGCCTGGACGTCGTCCGGCAGTACGAAGTCACGGCCCGACAGAGCCGCCGCGGCCCGTGCCGCACGCAGCAGGTGCAGTGTCGCCCGCGGAGAGGCGCCCAGCCGCAGCTCCTGGTGCGAACGGGTGGCTGCGACCAGTTCGATCGCGTAGCGCCGTACCTGCTCGGCGACGTGGACACCGCGCACCGCATCGATCAGCTTGCTGATCTCGTGGGCGTGCGCCACGGGCTGCAGGTCCTCCAGGGGGGAGGCGCCGCCGTGCACGTCGAGCATCTCGAGTTCGGCTGCCGGACTGGGATAGCCGATGGAGACCCGCACCATGAAACGGTCGCGCTGGGCCTCGGGAAGGGGGTAGGTGCCCTCCATCTCGATCGGGTTCTGGGTGGCCACCACCATGAAGGGCGCGGGCAGATCGTACGTCTGACCGTCGATCGTCACGTGGCGCTCCTCCATCGACTCCAGCAGCGCCGACTGGGTCTTGGGGGAGGCGCGGTTGATCTCGTCGCCGATCACGATCTGCGCGAAGATCGCGCCCGGCTTGAACTCGAAGTCCTGCCGCTGTTGGTCGTAGACGCTCACCCCGGTGATGTCCGAGGGCAGCAGGTCGGGCGTGAACTGGATGCGCCGCACAGAGCAGTCCACGGACCGTGCCAGGGCCTTGGCGAGCATGGTCTTGCCCACGCCCGGCACGTCCTCGATCAAAAGGTGGCCCTCTGCGAGCAGCACGGTCAACGAGAGCCGTACGACCTCGGGTTTCCCCTCGATCACGGACTCCATCGAGCGGCGCACGCGATCCGCCGTACTGCTCAGATCGCTGAGGTCCGCTCGCTCGTCAAACGTCGTCACCGGCCCTCCTCGGCCATCCCGTTGCTCATCTGCTGCCTGTACACGCATTCTTCACGCCCGCGGGGTCCCGCGTCACGGTTCCGGGGCGATCTCCGGGTCGATCTCGCGGAGCAGCCCCGTCTTCACGTCGAAGACGAAGCCGCGAACATCGTCCGTGTGCAGGAGGAAGGGGGAGGTCCGCACTCGTTGCATCGACTGCCGCACGTCCTGGTCCAGGTCCTGGAACGCTTCGACAGCCCATGACGGTCGCTGACCGACCTCCAGTTCCAGCTCGTGCCGGAAATCCTCGGTCAGACTGAGCATCCCGCAGCCGGTGTGATGAATCAGCACCACAGTACGGGTCCCCAGGGCGCGCTGGCTGATCGTCAGGGAACGGATGATGTCGTCGGTGACCACTCCGCCGGCGTTGCGGATGGTGTGGCAGTCACCGAGTTCCAGGCCCAGCACCTCGTGCAGGTCGATGCGGGCGTCCATACAGGCGACCACGGCGACGTTGAGGACGGGGCGTGCGTCCATGCCGGGATCGGTGAACTGCTCGGAGTAGTGGGCGTTGGCTTCGACTAGGCGATCGGTGACCGTACCGGTGCGGTGCTGGTCGTCGGCGGGGGACTCGGAAGGCGGCTGCGTATTCCGCTGGGGCGTCGACATGAGGATGACGGTAGACCGGCTGAGGTGGGAACGGCCCTCCGAGGGGGAGGACGAATCGGTCGGAACGGCGGTCTGTGAGGCAATCCACAAGCCGTGAGACCCCTTCCCAACGCGCCTCGACGCTGGTTGACCGAAGGGACGAGTGGACTAAAGTGGCGCGAAGTGGGAGGCGAGACGCTCCCGGGATCCGAATTCTCCCCGCGTGCGTTGTGCGTACGTGCGGCTCGGCCTCCTCCCGCTCCTGGCCTCTGGAGCCCTCTTCCCCGGTTCCGTGGGCCACTTCCCCTTCGAGCGGGCGGGGACCAAGCAGCACGTGGGCAGGAAAGGGCGCATGACCACCGAAGAGCAGCCCTCCAGTAAGGAACCCGCCGTCCACGAGCGACACAATCCGGTGATGCTGCGGCGGTGCCTGGACCTGCTCGCCCCCGCTCTGGCCGAGCCCGGCGCGACAGTCGTCGACTGCACCCTCGGTCTCGGCGGGCACAGCGAGGCGTTGCTCGCCACCTTCCCCGCGGCCCGCCTGATCGCACTGGACCGGGACCAGGAGGCGCTCCGGCTCGCCGGCGAGCGCCTGGCTCCCTACGCGGACCGCGCCACCCTCGTGCACGCGGTCTACGACGAACTTCCCGAGGTCCTCGACCGGCTCGGGGTCCCGCGGGTGCAGGGCGTCCTCTTCGATCTCGGCGTCTCATCCATGCAGTTGGACGAGGCCGAGCGCGGTTTCGCGTACGCGCAGGACGCCCCGCTCGACATGCGGATGGATCAGACGACGGGCCTGAGCGCCGCCGACGTCCTCAACACCTACCCGCCCGGCGAACTCGTGCGGCTGCTGCGCGCGTACGGCGAGGAGAAGCAGGCCAAGCGCATCGTCGAGGCAGTCGTACGGGAGCGGGCCAGGGAGCCGTTCAGCAACAGCGCCAGGCTTGTCGAGCTGATCCGTGACGCACTGCCGCAGGCGGCCAAGCGCACCGGCGGCAATCCCGCCAAGCGCACCTTCCAGGCTCTGCGCATCGAGGTGAACGGCGAACTCGAGGTGCTGGAGCGGGCGGTGCCGGCTGCTGTGGAGACCTTGGCGGTCGGCGGGCGCATCGCCGTGCTGTCGTACCACTCGCTGGAAGACCGGCTCGTAAAGCGGACGTTGACCGCGGGAGCGACCAGCACAGCGCCGTCAGGGCTCCCCGTCGTCCCCGAGCAGTACCAGCCGCGGCTCAAGCTGCTGACGCGCGGTGCCGAACTCCCCACCGAGGAGGAGATCGCCGAGAACCGCCGTGCAGCCCCCGCCCGGCTGCGCGGTGCCGAGCGCATCAGGGAGGCGCACACCTCATGAGTGCACAGCAGCGGCTTTCGCGGCTGGCTCGTCTGGTACCGGCCGGAGCCTCGACGGCGGCCCGTACCCCGTTCGTGCTGCTGGTCGTGCTGATACTGGGCGCCGGCCTGCTGGGGCTGTTGCTGCTCAACGCCGCCGTCAATCAAGGCTCATTCCGGCTCAGCAAGCTGGAGAAACAGACCGACGAACTGACGGACGAACAGCAGGCGCTGCAGCAGGAAGTCGACTCCTACTCCGCGCCCGGGGCACTGGAGAAGCGTGCCCGCGACCTCGGCCTCGTGCCCGGCGGCACGCCTGCCTTCCTCGAGCACGACGGCACCGTGAAAGGCAAGCCCGAGAAGGCCACCGGTGACCCGCAGCAGGAGGAGCGGTGAGCGAACGCCCGCGTGACCAGCGCCGCACCGGCCGCCCCGCGTCACGTACGGGCGGCGCCTCGGACGGGCCCAAGTCCCGTTCCGGGTCCCAGGGTTCCGGCAGGGCGAGGCCGGGCCTCGGCAAGGCTGCCGGCCGTACGAAAGCTGTGAAAGCCGCGAAATCAACGAAGGCCACCGGAGGTGCCAGGCCACCCGTGCCCGCGCAGGGCAGCCAGCTGCGCCTCGCGCGTGCCCGTCCCCGGCTGAGGCTGATCGCTTTCGCCCTCACGATGGTCGTGCTGGCCTTCACCGTGCGGCTGCTCCAGGTGCAGGCCGTCGACGCCAGCGCGTTCGCCGACAAGGCAGCCGTCAACCGTTACATCACAGTGCCGCTCGCCGCGGAGCGGGGCACCATCTCCTCGCGGGACGGCAAGGCGCTGGCCACGACGGTCGACGCCTACGACGTCACGGCCGACCCGTACCTCTTCACGCGCAAGCAGACCGGGATCGGGGACGCCCCCGAGCGGGCCGCCGCCCTCCTCGCGCCCGTACTCCACGAGGACGAGCAGGAGCTGTCGCGGAAGCTGGCGAAGAAGGACACCCGCTATGTGCTGCTGGCCCGCCAGCAGACGCCGCGCACATGGCAGCGGATCAAGAAGCTGAAGAGCAAGATCGCCGGCAAGGCGGCGGAGGCAGCCCAGTCCGGAGGGCAGGCCGAGAAGTCGGCCGAAGGGAAAGCCGAGGCAGCGGACGTACTGGCGGGCGTCTACCGCGAGAAGCACCCCAAGCGCATCTACCCCAACCGGGAACTCGCCTCGTCCGTCCTCGGATTCGTCAACTCGGAGGGCAAGGGGGGTGCGGGCGTCGAGGCACTGCTGAACAAGAAGCTCGCCGGCCGGAACGGAAAGATCACCTACGCCCAGTCCGGCGGCCGTCAGGTCCCCACCGCGGGTGAGCGCGAACGCCCGGCACGGGCGGGCGCCGATGTGCAGCTCACCCTCGACCGCGACATCCAGTGGGCCGCGCAGCAGGCGATCGGCGAGCAGATCGGCAAGTCCGACGCCGACAGCGGCTATGTCGTCGTCCAGGACACCCGCACCGGTGAACTGCTCGCCATGGCGAGCGCCCCCGACTTCGACCCCAACGACATCTCCAGCGCCGACCCCGACGCCCTCGGCAACGCCGCCGCGCAGGACGTCTACGAGCCCGGTTCGACCAGCAAGCTGATGTCGATGGCCGCCGTGCTCGAAGAGGACAAGGCCACGCCGCTCACGGAGGTGACCGTTCCCAACCGGCTCAAGCGCGCCGACCGGGCCTTCGCCGACGACGTCGATCACGAGACCTGGCACCTGACGCTCAACGGTGTGCTCGCCAAGTCCAGCAACATCGGCACCATCCTCGCCACGGAGCAGCTGGGGGAGAACCAGAAGGAGGCCAACAAGGTCCTCCACCGCTATCTGAGCAGGTTCGGCATCGGCCGGCCCACCGGCCTCGGACTGCCGGGGGCGACCTCCGGCATCCTGGAGAAGCCCGGCAAGTGGAGCGCCTCCCAGCAGTACACGATCCCCTTCGGGCAGGGCCTCTCGCTCAACGCCGTCCAGGCGGCTTCGATCTACTCGACCATCGCCAACGGCGGGGTACGGAACGTGCCCTCGCTCGTACGCGGCACGACCGGCGCAGACGGCAGCTACAGCCCGGCGCCCGAGCCGGGCAGCCGCAGGGTCGTCAGCGAGAGGACGGCCAAGACTCTCGCGAGGATGCTGGAGTCGGTCGTCAGCGACATGGAGGGCACCGGCACCACCGCGAAGATCCCCGGCTACCGGGTCGCGGGCAAGACCGGTACGGCCAACCGGGTAGATCCCAAGACCGGCCGGTACGACGGTTACACCTCGTCCTTCGCGGGATTCGCCCCCGCCGACAAGCCGCGGGTGACGGTCTACTGCGCCGTGCAGAACCCGAAGAAGGGCAGCTACTTCGGCAGCGACGTGTGCGGCCCCGTATACAAGCAGGTCATGAAGTTCGCTCTGAAAACCCTCCAGATCCCCCCGACCGGCGCAAAAGCAGACCCGCTGCCCGTCAGCGCCGAGAAGGACCGCTCCAAGAAGAAGGGCCGATGAGCCGCACAGGCCGGCCGAAGAGGGGGCGCATGCCGCGTGAGAACGGACGCTCAGAGTCAGCACAACCGGCCGGATGGCGCCCCTCCGGGAAGCCCCTCGCTTCGCGGCCCGGCCCCCGCGCCCGGTACGCTCACCGCCGTGCCACAAGCTGATCAGAACTCCCTCTCGCACTCGTCGGGGACCCGCCCGGTCACCACGCCCTCCGAGGCGACGACGGACGTCAATGCGGGACCACCGCGGCCCGCGCACGTACGGCCCGTTCCGCTCGCGGAGCTGGCGCTCCAGCTGAAGACCGAAGCCCCCGCGGGCACGGAGGACGCTGCAGCGACCGGAATCACCCACGATTCGCGCGCCGTGCGGCCCGGTGACGTCTACGCGGCGCTCCCGGGCGCCCGCTTCCACGGCGCCGACTTCGCCTCCCAGGCCGCCAGCCGCGGTGCCGTCGCCGTGCTGACCGATCCCGCGGGCACCGAACGTTCCGCCGGGACCGGACTGCCGGTGCTGACGGTGCCCGATCCACGCCGCCGTATGGGTGCACTGGCCGCCGCCATCTACGGCGAGCCGGGCAAGGACCTGCTGCAGATCGGCATCACGGGCACCTCCGGCAAGACCACCACCGCCTATCTGGTCGAGGGCGGGCTGCGTAAAGCCGCGGAGAAGGCAGGGGACCTGACGGGGCTGATCGGCACCGTGGAGTCCCGCATCGGTGACGAGCGGCTGAAGTCCGAGCGCACCACACCCGAAGCCACCGATCTCCAGGCGCTCTTCGCCGTGATGCGGGAACGCGGCGTGACCGCCGTGGCCATGGAGGTCTCCAGCCACGCGCTGGTGCTGGGCCGGGTGGACGGCAGCATCTTCGACGTCGCCGTCTTCAACAACCTCAGTCCCGAACACCTGGACTTCCACCCGGACATGGAGGACTACTTCCGGGCGAAGAAGCAGCTGTTCACGCGTGCACGCTCCCGCGCCGGCGTGGTCAACTTCGACGACGAGTACGGACAGCGTTTGCTGACGGAGTCCGAGGTTCCCGTCACCACGTTCTCGGCCGAAGGGCACCCCGACGCCGACTGGCGTGCCGAGGACGTCGAAGTCGGTCCGCTCGGCTCCACGTTCACCGCTGTCGGCCCCAAGGACGAGTCCGTACGGGCTGCCGCGCCGATCGCCGGGCCCTTCAATGTCGCCAACGCCCTGGCAGCCCTCACCGCTCTCGTCGCCGCGGGCATCGACCCGCAGACGGCGGCCGACGGCATCGCGTCCGTACCGGGAGTGCCGGGACGGCTGGAGCGCGTCGACGCCGGGCAGGACTTCCTCGCGATCGTCGACTACGCGCACAAACCTGACGCCGTCGAGTCCGTCCTGTACGCGATCCACAAGGTCACCGACGGCCGCGTGCACGCAGTGCTCGGCTGCGGCGGCGACCGCGACCCGCACAAACGCACCGCCATGGGATCGGCACTCGCGCGGCTGTCCGACACCGCCGTGCTGACCTCCGACAACCCCCGTACCGAGGACCCCCTCGCAATCCTCGCCACCATGCTCGCCGGGGCCGCCGAGGTGCCCGCTTACGAACGCGGCACCGTACTGCTGGAGGAGGACCGCACCGCGGCGATCCACCTGGCGGTCGCCCGCGCGGAACCCGGGGACATCGTTCTCGTCCTGGGCAAGGGGCACGAGCAGGGCCAGGACATCGCGGGAGTGGTACGCCCCTTCGACGACGCAGAGGTGCTGCGCGAAGCCATCCGGCACAAGCAGGACGGAGCAGCGGCGATGACCGCGGCCGCAGAGCCACCCAGAACCCCTACCCACGGGACAGACGCCTGAGAACGATGATCCCCCTCTCTCTCGCCGAGATCGCCGCTGTCGTGAACGGACAGCAGAGCGACATACCGGACCCGGACGCCCACGTCAGCGGCCCCGTCGTCATCGATTCACGGAAGGTGTCCGCCGGCAGCCTGTTCGCCGCATTCGCCGGCGAACGCGTCGACGGACACGATTTCGCCCGCGGCGCCGTCGAGGACGGTGCGGTGGCAGTGCTCGCAACCCGGCCCGTCGGGGTGCCCGCCATCGTCGTCGACGATGTCACCCGGGCCCTCGGCGCGCTCGCCCGGTACGCCGTCGAGCGGCTGGGCACCCAGGTCGTCGCGCTGACGGGCTCCGCCGGGAAGACAAGCACCAAAGACCTCATCGCGCAGCTGCTGGAGCGTCTCGGGCCCACCGTGTGGACTCCCGGCTCGCTCAACAACGAGATCGGGCTGCCGCTCACCGCCCTGCGTGCCGATGCCGAAACCCGCCATCTCGTACTGGAGATGGGCGCGCGCGGCATCGGCCACATCCGCTACCTCGCGCAGCTCACCCCGCCGCGCATCGGGGTCGTGCTGAACGTGGGCACCGCCCACATCGGCGAGTTCGGCGGACGGGAGCAGATCGCCGAGGCCAAAGGCGAACTGGTGGAGGGACTTCCGCCCGCGGGGGAGCAGGGCGAGGGCGGCGTCGCGGTGCTCAACGCGGACGACGCCCTCGTACGAGCCATGAGTTCGCGCACCCGCGCCCGCGTCGTGCTCTTCGGCGAGGCCGCGGACGCGCACGTACGCGCTGAGAATGTCCGGCTCACGGAGCGGGGTCAGCCCACTTTCACGCTTCACACACCCACCGGGTGCGGTGACGTGACCATGCGCCTGTACGGTGAGCACCACGTGTCGAACGCGCTCGCCGCGGCGGCCGTCGCCCACGAACTGGGCATGCCCGCCGGGGACATCGCCACCGCGCTCTCCGCTGCGAGCACGCTCTCGCGTTGGCGGATGGAGGTCACCGAGCGCGCCGACGGGGTCACGGTCGTCAATGACGCCTACAACGCCAACCCCGAGTCCACACGGGCAGCGCTCCGAGCTCTGGCCGCCATGGGACGGGGGCGGCGTACCTGGGCGGTGCTCGGTGAGATGGCCGAGCTCGGCGACGAGTCGCTTGCCGAGCACGACGCGGTCGGACGGCTCGCCGTCCGGCTCAACGTCAGCAAGCTCGTGGCGGTGGGTGGCCAGCCGGCCGTCTGGCTGAACATGGGCGCCAAGAACGAGGGTTCGTGGGGTGAGGAGTCGGTGCACGTGTCCGACGCTGAGGAGGCGGTCGAGCTCTTGCGGAGCGAACTGCGCCCGGGGGATGTCGTACTGGTGAAGGCTTCCCGTTCGGTGGGCCTGGAGCGCGTCGCGGACGCGCTCGCGGAGCCTGGGGCCAACGAGGGTGAGGTCGCCGCCCGATGGGTATGAGCCAGATTCTCTTCTCGGGAGTCATCGGACTCTTCCTGTCCCTGGTCGGGACGCCTCTGCTCATCAAGTTGCTTGCGCGCAGGGGTTATGGACAGTTCATCCGTGACGACGGGCCGCAGAACCACCACAGCAAACGCGGCACCCCGACCATGGGCGGCATCGCCTTCATCCTGGCCACAGTCGCCGCGTACGCGCTGACGAAACTGCTGACGGGAAGTCAGCCGAGCTTCTCCGGCGTGCTGGTGCTCTTCCTCTTCGCCGGCATGGGCCTGGTCGGCTTCCTCGACGACTACATCAAGATCGTCAAGCAGCGCAGCCTCGGTCTGCGCGCCAAGGCGAAGATGGCCGGACAGCTGATCGTCGGCGTCGCCTTCGCGGTGCTCTCGCTGAACTTCGCCAACCTCCGCGGCCTGACGCCCGCCTCCACCAAGCTCTCCTTCACCCAGGACTTCGGCTGGTCGATCGGTCCGGTCATCTTCGTGATCTGGGCGCTGTTCATGATTCTCGCCATGTCGAACGGCGTGAACCTGACGGACGGTCTGGACGGCCTCGCCACCGGCGCCTCGGTGATGGTCTTCGGCGCCTACGTCTTCATCTGCGTGTGGGAGTACCAGGAGTCCTGCGCCAACCCCTTCACCGCCGGGCCGGGATGTTACGAGGTACGAGATCCACTCGACCTCGCGGTCGTCGCCGCCGCGCTGATGGGCGCCTGCTTCGGCTTCCTGTGGTGGAACACCTCGCCCGCCAAGATCTTCATGGGTGACACCGGATCACTCGCGCTGGGCGGTGCCCTGGCCGGACTGGCCATCTGCTCCCGTACGGAACTGCTGCTCGCCATCCTCGGCGGACTCTTCGTGCTCATCACCATGTCCGTGGTGATCCAGGTCGGTTCGTTCCGGCTCACAGGCAAGCGGGTGTTCAAAATGGCACCCCTGCAACATCACTTCGAGCTGAAGGGCTGGTCCGAGGTCCTGGTCGTGGTCCGCTTCTGGATCATCCAGGGCATGTGCGCCATCGTCGGCGTCGGCATCTTCTACGCAGGGTGGGCAGCGAGCAAGTGAGCGCCGGGACGGGCCCGTCGGGCGAGGCGGCGACCGCCGGGAGCATGGCCGGCCGGCACGTGGCGGTCGCCGGACTCGGAGTCAGCGGCCGAAGCGCCGCGCTGGCTCTGGCGCGGATGGGCGCCGACGTGACGGTCGTCGACGGCGGCGAGAGCGACACCCACCGCGAGCGCGCGGAACGGCTGCGGGCGCAGGGCGTCACCGCGCGGCTGGGCGACGCCGAGACCCTTCCCGAGGGCACGGATCTGGTCGTCACCTCTCCGGGGTGGAAACCACAGAGCCCGCTCTTCGCAGCGGCGGGCGCCGCGGACGTCCCCGTGTGGGGCGACGTGGAGCTGGCCTGGCGCCTGCGCGGAGCCGCCTCCGGCGGATCCGGCACCCCCGCGCCCTGGCTCGCGGTCACCGGCA
>DATMEI010000083.1:0-2651 GCA_035556995.1 Streptomyces sp. | reverse complement strand
GTCGCCGAGGCGCTGCTCGCCGCCTCCGCACGTCCCACCATGGACACCTCGGGCGAGCGCCACACCGGGACCCTCACCGGAGACGACCTGGCCGGCTGGGAGGCCACGTACGAGGACCCCGTCAGCTACGACTGGAACGGCTGGACCGTCTGCAAGGCCGGCCCGTGGTCGCAGGGCCCGAGCCTGCTGCAGCAACTCGCGCTCCTCCCCGGGCTGACCTCCGCGGACGTCGAGTTCGGAGACGACTCCGGCACGGACGGCGCGGCGGGCGGGGGCTTCCGCGACCCCGCCTTCGTGCACCGCCTCATCGAGGGCACGAAGCTCGCGATGGCCGACCGCGAGGCGTGGTACGGCGACGCCGAGGGCGCCGGCGCGGTCCCCCTCCGGACGCTGCTCTCGGACGGCTACAACGACGGCCGCCGTGCTCTCGTCGGCGACACCGCCTCCCACGAGCTGCGCCCCGGCAGCCCGGACGGACGCTCCCCGCGCCTCGCCGCCCACGCCACCGCCGTCGCCCAGGGCCAGGACGCCTTCCGGATGGCCGGAAACCCGGGCAGCGCCGGAGCGGCGGGCGCAGGCGAGCCCACCGTGGCCCGGGACGGCGCCACCCGCGGCGACACGTGCCACCTCGACGTCGTCGACCGCTGGGGCAACATGGTCAGCGCCACCCCCAGCGGCGGCTGGCTGCACTCCAACCCCGTCGTTCCCGAACTGGGCTTCCCGCTCGGCACGCGGCTGCAGATGACCTGGCTGGAGCACGGCCTCCCCAACTCCCTCACGCCCGGCCGCCGCCCGCGCACCACCCTCACGCCCTCCCTCGCTCTGCGCGGCGGTCAGCCGGTGCTCGCCTTCGGCACCCCGGGCGGCGACCAGCAGGACCAGTGGCAGCTGCACTTCTTCCTCGCCGCCGCGCTGCGCCCGTACGTACGGGGCGGGCTGGACCTGCAGGGCGCCATCGACGCCCCCAACTGGCACACGGACAGCTTCCCCGGCTCCTTCTTCCCCCGCGCGATGCGGCCCGGGAGCGTCACCGTGGAATCCCGTGCGGGCCGCTCGGTGATCGAGGGACTGAGGGAACGCGGCCATGACGTGGAGGCCGGGCCCGCCTGGTCGGAGGGACGGCTGTGTGCCGTGGCGCGCGATCCGGAGACGGGCGTACTGAGCGCCGCCGCCAATCCGCGCGGCATGCAGGGGTACGCAGTGGGACGCTGACGGCCGTCCCGCGAGCTCAGCCCGCCGGCCCCGTCTGCCGGCCCCGCCCGCCGGAGCACCGCCCGCGACAGCCGCCCGCAACCCGGAGGCCGCGGAGCCGTGCCCGGCCTGTCACCTCGTGCTCCCTCGCTCGTGCTTCCATGGAAGGCATGATCGACGATGAGCTGATCGCGGCAGTCGAAGGAGCCATCCGCAGGACCGTCGCGCAGGAGGTGACGCCGCGCTGGCGGCAGCTCTCCGACGAAGAAGTGGTGCAGAAGAGCGGCCCCCACGACCTGGTCACGGTCGCCGACCAGCGCGCGGAGGACCAGCTCAGCCGCATCCTGGCCGAGCTGCTTCCCGGCTCCGTGGTGGTCGGTGAGGAGGCGGTGCACGCCAAGCCCGCCACGTACGAGGCACTTCACGGCGACGCACCCGTGTGGATCGTCGATCCCATCGACGGCACACGGCAGTTCGTCCGCGGCCACGAGGGCTTCTGCACTCTCGTCGCTCTCGCCCGCTACGGCGAGATCCTCGCCTCCTGGACGTTCGCACCCGTGCCCGACGAGATGGCGGTCGCCCGGCACCGGGGCGGCGCGCTGCTCAACGGAGAGGCACTGTGGTGCGGCGCCCCCGAGGAGGGCAAGGTGCTCGAAGTGGCCACCTCCCACCCGGACTTCACCACGGACGCCCAGAAGCACGCGCTGCTCGGGCTGCGCACCGAGGGCGTCGCACCCCGCCCGTGCGGCTCGGCGGGCATCGAGTATCTCGACATCGCCCGCGGCCGTGTCGACGCGGTCGCCTTCAGCTGGGAGGCGGCGTGGGATCACGCCGCGGGCCTGCTGCTCGTCTCGGAGGCGGGCGGCGCCAACTCCACGATCGACGGCGAGCCGTTCCGGCTCGCGGGCGGCAACGCACTTCCTTTCACCGCCGCGCGGGACGCGGGCACCGTCCGGCGTATGGTGGGGCTGCTGCGCGCCGGCAGCTGACCGTCGGCGAGTGACCTCACAGGCGAGGGGAGAGCCGACAGTGCCATCGATCCGTGACGCGGTCGTCGTCGGAGCAGGACCGAACGGACTGACCGCGGCCGTCGAACTGGCCCGCCGTGGCTTCTCCGTTGAGGTCTTCGAGGCGATGGCCACCGTGGGCGGTGGCGCACGCACCGAGGAGCTGACACTCCCCGGCTTCCGGCACGACCCCTGCTCGGCGGTGCACCCCACGGGCGCGGGCTCGCCCGCCTTCAACAGCATGCCGCTGGAGAAGTACGGCCTGGAGTGGCTGCACCCCGAACTGTGCATGGCGAACCCCTTCCCGGACGGTACGTCAGCCGTGCTCGCCCGCTCCGTCAGCGAGACCGCCCTTTCGCTGGGCCCACGGGACGCCGGTACGTACCGCCGCATGGTCGAGCCGTTCCTCGGCAAGTGGGACGCGCTGGCCGAGGACTTCATGGGCATGGGCTC
>DATMEI010000082.1:0-4375 GCA_035556995.1 Streptomyces sp. | reverse complement strand
GGATACATCGGCAGGCGTGATGTGGCACCGCTCCTTCTCGAAGGCCTGCAGCGCCTCGAGTACCGCGGCTACGACTCGGCGGGCATCGTCGTGACGTCTCCGAAGACGGCCGGGCTGAAGATGGTCAAGGCCAAGGGCCGCGTCCGTGACCTGGAGGCCCGCGTCCCCAAGCGCTTCGCCGGCACCACCGGCATCGCCCACACCCGCTGGGCCACCCACGGCGCCCCCAACGACGTCAACGCCCACCCGCACCTCGATCAGGACCGGAAGGTCGCCGTCGTACACAACGGCATCATCGACAACGCCTCCGAGCTGCGTGCCAAACTCACCGCCGACGGCGTCACCTTCCTCTCCGAGACCGACACCGAGGTCCTCACCCACCTCATCGCACGCGCACAGGCCGAGCGGCTCGAGGCCAAGGTGCAGGAGGCGCTGCGACTGGTCGAGGGCACGTACGGGATCGCCGTACTGCACGCCGACTTCCCCGACCGCATCGTCGTGGCCCGCAACGGCTCGCCGGTCGTCCTCGGCATCGGCGAGCACGAGATGTTCGTCGCCTCCGACGTCGCCGCACTCGTCTCCCACACCCGCCAGGTCGTCACCCTCGACGACGGCGAGATGGCCACGATCAAGGCCGACGACTACCGCACGTACACCACCGAGGGATCGCGCACCTCGACCTCGCCCGAGACCGTCGAATGGGCCGCCGAGTCCTACGACATGGGCGGCCACGACACCTACATGCACAAGGAGATCGCTGAGCAGGCCGACGCGGTGGACCGCGTGCTCCGCGGCCGTATCGACGAGCGCTTCGCGACCGTCCACCTCGGCGGCCTCAATCTCGACGCCCGCGAGGCACGCAGGATGCGCCGGGTGAAGATCCTCGGCTGCGGATCGGCGTACCACGCGGGCATGATCGGCGCGCAGATGATCGAGGAGCTGGCCCGTGTCCCGGCCGACGCGGAGCCGGCGAGCGAGTTCCGCTACCGCAACGCGGTCGTCGACCCCGACACCCTCTACATCGCGGTCAGTCAGTCCGGCGAGACGTACGACACCCTCGCCGCCGTGCAGGAGCTCAAGCGCAAGGGTGCGCGCGTGCTGGGCGTCGTGAACGTCGTCGGCTCCGCCATCGCGCGCGAGACGGACGGCGGTGTGTACGTGCACGCGGGGCCCGAGGTGTGCGTCGTATCGACAAAGTGCTTCACCAACACGGCAGTGGCGTTCGCCCTGTTGGCACTCCACCTGGGCCGCATCCGCGACCTGTCCGTCGCCGACGGCAAGCGCATCATCGCGGGGCTTCGGCGGCTGCCCGGCCAGATCGACGAGATCATGCGCAGCGAGGATGAGATCAAGAAGCTCGCGGCGGACTACGCGGAGGCGAAGAGCATGATGTTCGTCGGCCGCGTACGGGGCTACCCGGTGGCCCGCGAGGCGTCGTTGAAGCTCAAGGAGGTCTCCTACATCCACGCCGAGGCCTATCCCGCCTCCGAGCTCAAGCACGGGCCGCTCGCGCTGATCGAGCCCGCCGTGCCGACGGTCGCGGTCATCCCCGACGACGAACTCCTGGACAAGAACCGGGCGACCCTGGAAGAGATCAAGGCCCGCAGCGGCAAGATCCTCGCAGTGGCCCACCAGGAGCAGGAGAAGGCGGACCACACGATCGTGGTCCCCCGCAACGAGGCCGAGCTCGACCCGGTCCTGATGGGCATTCCGCTGCAACTGCTCGCCTACCACACGGCGTTGGTCCTGGGCCGTGACATCGACAAGCCGCGGAACCTGGCGAAGTCCGTCACAGTCGAATAAGCCGCGGGCGGAGGCGGCCGGGCCCTCGCCCGGCCGTCGCCGCCGGGGGCCGGAGAGGTGGGCGGAATCCCGCGCGGGCCACCATCCACGCGGGATTCCGCCTCCCCTTCACCGGCGTCGCCCATAACGCCGGCGGGTTGCCGCCCCACGGGACCGTCACCTCCCGCGCGACAGCACGCCGTTCATATGTCCGGGGCGTCCCGTGCCACCTATATGCCCCTCACAAGCGCACAAGTCACCTGTCGAAGCGAGAAGATTTAGCGCTGGACAACCGTGAACTCGCCCCACAGACAAGGGCAATTGGGGCACCGCAAACGCCTGCGTCGCTACGGGATCACCACGACGGGACGCTCCGCGCGCCGCGCCAGCCGCCCCGCCACCGATCCGAAGATCCGCCCCGCCAGACCGTGCGTGGAACCGACGACGATGGCGTCTGCCTCGTACTCGTGCCCGACCTCTTCCAGTTCGTGGCAGATGTCGCCGCCGCGTTCCACGAGAATCCAGGGCACCTCGGCGAGGTGTTCCGCACAGGCAAGTTCGAGCCCGAGCACCTCGGTGCGGTGGTCGGGCACGTCCACGAAGACGGGCGGCTCGCATCCCGCCCAGACCGTCGTCGGCAGCCGGTTCGCCACATGCACGATGATCAGGCCCGAACCGGACCGGTACGCCATCCCGATCGCGTACGCGAGGGCACGCTCACTCGACATGGAGCCGTCGAAGCCGACCACGACGCCGTGCTGGAACGCCGGATCGCATGAGTGGCGTGCGTCTTCCGCCGCTTCAGGAGTCGCTGTCGGATCTGCGACCTGCTTGCGGTCCGCGGGTTCGGGGATCTCGTTTCCGGCCATCGGTGTCTCGGCGAAGGGAGTCCTCTGTGCGGAGGGAGCGGCGGTTGACTTCGATCTTCGGTGCGGGGATGAGAGGAGTCGAGCGAACTGGCTTCTCGCAGCCCCGGGGTTGCCTGGAAAAGCCCGGCCGAGGCCTCTCCAGCCCCTTACCCGTAAGGGTACGACCACACTCCCCCCTTGCCCAGGGGCGTCGGGAGGCACTGGCCGCAGCGGGCTGACCCCGGAGCATGCCTGAGCGACGGAATTCACGCAACGCCCCGCTGCGCCCCTTACCGGGTCCTCTCACTCAGTCCTCCCGCCGAGTCCTCTTACCGGGCCCAGCCGTTCCGCGACGTTCAGTGACCGACGCCACAACGCCGCGTTAGCACTGCGTGCCAGCACCCACCCCCGGACCGGGCAGCCGCCGCCGCATCCCGGCTGCCGCGCTCCGCCTCGACACCCGCACGGATTCGGACACCGGCATCTTCCCGGGCGACGGCCCGGACCCCGATACGGACGCAGCAGAGCTGGCTTCCGCAGCGGCGGCCGAGATCCTCCGATGGGGTGCCTTCGCCTGTGTGCTGGTCCCGGTCACCCTGCTGACGTGCGGCACCTCGCCGAATACGGCCCTGGGTACGGCCGTTGGGCTCGCCGTCGTCACCGCGGTGTGCCGTACGCTCCTCCGCCGGTCGGAGCGCACGTACGCCCAGCAGACATACGGCCGCTTCGCCGCATGCCGGCCCGGGCCGCACCGTGGCCGGCACAGCCGTACCGGCACGGGCCTGCACCGGGGCGGACGGCACCCCGGTCATCCTGGGCAGCCGTAGCGGCCCGACTTCGCACCGGCGTACGCCAGTTCGCGGGGGCGTACGCCGCAGGGGTGTCCGAATCCCACATACGATCCCCTCGTTTTTCGGCCAATCTTGTTACAGGCCAAGGCAGTTGATGAGGCGACTTCCCAACCCCCCGCCACCTGCACGGAAAGGACCGACGGGCACGTGTGGGTCCTACGGCGGCGGGGCAGGGACGGCATGCGCACTTCCCAGTGGCGTCACCGAATGGAACGCTTCGTGATCGAATGCTTCACGCCAAGTTGCCTTGTCGACATAGCGGCGGGTCTGGAACTCGTCCCGCCGACCTCGTGCGACACAGTAGATTCGATCTTGGCTATCGCCGCGGGGGAAACGTGCAGGACCGAGAGGACGCGACGATTGAGGGGGGCTTAGTTCCAATGAGCCAGGACTCCACGAACGGCCCGGCGACGACGACCCGCAAGCTGGCCGCGCGCCGACGGCGCGAGATCGTGGCGGTGTTGCTCTTCAGCGGTGGTCCTATTTTCGAGAGTTCCATACCGCTCTCCGTATTCGGCATTGACCGGCAGGATGCGGGGGTGCCGCGCTACCGACTACTGGTGTGCGCGGGTGAGGAAGGACCACTGCGTACCACGGGGGGGCTCCAACTGAGCGCGCCCTACGGGCTCGAGGCGCTCTCCCGGGCGGGCACGGTGGTGGTTCCCGCCTGGCGGTCCATCACCCAGCCTCCGCCCGCCGCGGCGCTGGAGGCCCTCCGTCGTGCCCACGAGGAGGGCGCACGGATCGTGGGGCTGTGCACGGGCGCCTTCGTGCTCGCGGCCGCCGGGCTCCTGGACGGACGCCCCGCCACGACCCACTGGATGTACGCGCCGACGCTCGCCAAGCGTTACCCCGGGGTCCACGTGGATCCGCGGGAACTCTTCGTCGACGACG
>DATMEI010000081.1:0-3329 GCA_035556995.1 Streptomyces sp. | reverse complement strand
CGTTCTGCAACGTACGTGCGCGGGGTTCTGAACCAGGCCGTACGATCCCTGACGTGTCCAACGGAAGCCCTCCACCGAACGAGCCGCCGAGCACTCAGTGGGCACCGGAGCCGGGAAGACCGCGCCGCCTGGCCAGGCGTGTGCTGGTCACCGTCGCGGTGCTGATCCCGACCTGCTTCGCGGCCTGGCTGGTGTGGCAGACCGTGGCCCAGCCCGCGGAGGCCGGCAAGCCGGCGCCGACACTCATGCCGCCGCCCACGGCATCGGGAACGAACTCGCCCCCGGCCGACGGGCGTTCGTCCGGGTCGGCGGAGGACACGTCGAAGCCGGGTGAGAAGCCGCTGAAGGGCCGCACCGTCATGCTCGACCCGGGCCACAACCCGCGCAACCGCGACCATGCCGCCGAGATCAACCGCAGCGTCGGCATCGGCACCTCCCGCAAGGCGTGCGACACGACCGGGACGGCGACCGACTCGGGTTACACGGAAGCGGAGTTCACCCTCGATCTGGCCCGCCGTGTACGCGCGGATCTGGAGAAGAAGGGCGCCACCGTGAAGCTGACGCACGACGGTCGCCGCGCGTGGGGGCCGTGCGTCGACGCGCGCGCCGAGGCAGGCAACAAGGCCGACGCCGACGCCGCCGTCTCGCTGCACGCCGACGGCGCACCGGCGGGTGAGCGCGGGTTCCATGTGATCCTTCCCGGCTCCGTGCACGAAGGAGCCGCCGACACCCGCGCCATCACCGGTCCGTCACGGCGTCTCGGACGTGAACTGGTCTCCGCCTTCCGGCACTCCACCGGCGAGCAGCCCGCCGGATACGTGAGCGACGGCAAGGGCATCGACACACGCAGCGATCTGGGCGGACTCAACCTCAGCCGTGTCCCCAAAGTCTTCCTGGAGTGCGGCAACATGCGTGACGAACGCGACGCCGGGCGGCTCACCGACCGCAAGTGGCGCGACCGGGCGGCGCACGGGGTCGCGGAGGGCGTGGCGAAGTTCCTCGAAGGGGAGCGCTGAGCCGGAGGGGAGCGCTGAGGCGTACCGCCGCTGCGAAGGCGACCCGCCCTACCTCTCCATGGGCCCGTCCGTACGATGGGGTGCTACCCCCGGCAGAGAACAAGACCATATGAAACCTACTAAGGACCCCACGTGAACATCCGCTCGCTCACACGAGGCGATGGTGCGGTGATCGGGGCAGCGCTGCTGCTGCTGGTCGCTTCTTTCCTTCCGTTCTTCGATCTCGACGGTGACTGCCCCGTCGACTCATGCAGCGTGTCCGCCTGGTCCCGCTCCACTCTTCCGATGCTGCCGGCCGTGCATCTGCTCGGTCTCATCGCTGCGGCTCTGTTCGTCACTGCCCGTCTGCTGCCGGAGGGGCGCAAGCTGCTCGGAATCGCCCTGGACCAGTGGGGGTTGGTGCTCTGCCTGGTCGTCGGCTGGAACGCTGTCTGGTCGCTGGTCTCGGTCGTGGTTCCGGAACTGGACGGGCAGCCGAGTGGTGCCGATCCCAACGAGAACTGGAAGTTCGGCGCCGGCGCCTATCTGACTCTGGTCTTCGGTCTCCTCCTCGCGGGAGCCGCCGTCCTCAGCGCGCTTGTTCCGGCCATGAAGGCGCAGCTGCTGCCGCCGCCCAAGCCCAAGCCCACTCCGTACGGCGGACAGCCGCAGGGCGGTTACGGCTACCCCGGCGCACCGCAGCCGGGCCAGCCCGGTCAGCCCGGTCCGTACGGCGGGCAGCCGCAGGGTGGCTACGGCTACCCGGGTGGGCCGCAGCAGCCGGGGCAGCCTGGCCAGCCGCAGCCCGGTCAGCCCGGTCAGCCGCAGCCCGGTCAGCCGGGCCAGCCGCAGCCGGGCCAGCCTCAGCCCCAGCAGGCTCAGCAGCCCGGTGGTCCGGCGACAGGCGGGGGCGCCCCTGACCCGAACTTCCAGCCGTTCTGGTTCGCCGTGCCGGTCACGCGTCCGCTCTTCGGCGAGGACGGCGCTCCGCAGCCGGTCGCCGAACTGGCCCCCGGTACCTGGTATTTGGCGGTCGAGCAGCGTGGTCCCGCGCTCGTCGCGCAGACCCAGGACGGCCGCCGTGGTGTGCTGCAGGACACCTCCGGCATCCAGCGTGGCTGAACAGCTCGTCTGAGTTCACCGCTACGACGGCCCCTCCCCGGTCTCACGGGAAGGGGCCGTTGTCGTACGCGACTCCCGGCAGCAGGGCCACGGCACCGGGCATTGCGCCCCGCGGCGCCCCGCTCCGGGCCGCTTCAGCAGCAGTCCGGCGGCAGTCCCTCGGGGAGGCGTTCGCCGCCGAAGACCTGGACGGTCGGCTCGTCGCCGCCCAGCGCGGCAACCGCCAGCAGCAGCGAGCCCGCCGTCCAGGTGGTCAGTTCCTCCGGCCAGATCGCGTCGTCCTCGAAGACGTATCCGGTCCAGTAGAGGCCGTCCTCGGCGCGCAGATGCTGCACCCACTTGAGGATCTGCAGCGCCTTGTCGGACTCGCCCATCGCCCATAGCGCCAGGGCCAGTTCGGCGCTCTCGCCGCCCGTGACCCACGGATTGGGCAGTACGCACCGGACGCCGAGACCGGGCACGACGAAACTGTCCCAGCGTTCGTCGATGCGTGCCCTGGCGGCGTCACCGCGCAGGGCGCCTCCGAGGACCGGGTAGTACCAGTCCATGGAGTAACGGCTCTTGTCCAGGAAGCGCTCCGGGTGCCGCCGTACCGCGTGGCCGAGCAGGCCGAGGGCCAACTCCCAGTCCGGCTGCGGCTCTTCACGGTGTTCGGCGAGCGCGAGTGCGCAGCGCAGCGCCTGGTGCACGGATGAGGAGCCGGTGAGCAGGGCGTCCGTGACGGGCGTGCCGTCGGCTTCCCGCTTCCAGCCGATCTGTCCGCCCGGCTGCTGCAGCCGCAGTACGAACTCCACGGCGCCGACGACCACGGGCCACAGCCGTTCGAGGAAGGCGTCGTCCCCGGTGGCGAGGTAGTGGTGCCAGACACCGACGGCGGCGTACGCGCAGAAGTTGGTCTCCCGGGTGCGGTCCGTGGGCTGTGCGGCGTCGCCGTCCGCGTAGGCGGCGTACCAGGAACCGTCGGGGAGTTGATGCTTCGCGAGCCACCGGTAGGCGGTCTCGGCCGCCTCGTGCTCGCCGGCCGTGTCCAGTGCCATGGCGGCCTCGACATGGTCCCAGGGGTCGAGGTGGCCGCCGCGGAACCACGGGATGGCTCCGTCCGAACGCTGCACCGCCAGCAGCCCGTTGACCGTCTGGCGGGCCTGCGCGGCAGTCAGCACACCGTCGAGTACGAGCCGCTCCGTACGCTCCGGGCTCGTCACGCCTGCACCC
>DATMEI010000080.1:0-4431 GCA_035556995.1 Streptomyces sp. | reverse complement strand
CGCGCAGCTGCGGCTGCTGGACGACGGGGCGTACGCGGCGGTGGACGCGGCTTCCGAACAGCTGCGGGGCGCGGTCACCGAGGCGTTCACGAAGGCGGGTGTGGCGCACCAACTGCAGGTCGCGGGCAACATGTTCTCGGTCTTCTTCACGCAGACGCCGGTCACCGACTACGAAGGGGCCAGGGCCCAGGAGGCGTTCCGCTTCACCGCGTTCTTCCATTCGATGCTCTCGCAGGGCGTCTATCTGCCTCCGTCCGCCTTCGAGTCGTGGTTCGTCTCCACCGCTCATGACGACGGGGCGCTGGAGCGTGTCGCCGATGCCCTGCCCGCCGCTGCCCGCGCTGCCGCGGAGGCGACCGCATGAGCGCCGAATCCAGACCGGCGGCCGGCAGCCGCGGGGAGACCGTCACCGTCGTGCACGTCATGCGGCACGGCGAGGTCGAGAACCCCACCGGCATCCTCTACGGCCGGCTGCCCGGGTACCACCTGTCCGAGCTGGGCCGTCAGATGGCCGACCGCGTCGCCGAGCATCTCGCCGACCGCGACGTCACACACGTCGTCGCCTCCCCGCTGGAGCGCGCGCAGGAGACGGCGGCGCCCATCGCCAAGGTGCACGGCCTGGACGTCGCCGAGGACGAAGGGCTGATCGAGGCCGACAACGTCTTCCAGGGGAAGGCGGTCGGTGTCGGCGACGGAGCTCTGCGCAGGCCCGCGAACTGGCGGCATCTGTTCAACCCCTTCCGCCCGTCCTGGGGCGAGTCGTACGTGCACCAGGTCGTACGGATGCGGGCCGCCCTCGACGCGGCACGTGACGCGGCACGGGGTCACGAAGCGGTCTGCGTGAGCCATCAGCTGCCCATCTGGACGCTGCGCAGCTTCGTCGAGCGGCGCAGGCTCTGGCACGATCCGCGCCGCCGTCAGTGCACGCTGGCTTCGCTCACCACCTTCACCTTCAACGGCGACAAGATCGTCTCGGTCGGTTACACGGAACCGGCCCGCGATCTCGTCCCCGCGCACCTGCGTGCGGGCGCGAGGCCCGCCAAGGGAGCGGGGGGACGCGGCGCTTGAGAGGCGGCGGCCCGCAAGGGCCGAGCAGGCTGTACGTAAGGGACAAGGGGGGCGCGGAAGATCCCCCCGGGAGCCATGCGAAACTTTTCACATGAGTAGGACCCGCACCTTCCCTCGTCGCCCTGCCCTGCTGATCGCCATGGTCGCGGCCGGGGCGTCCGTGCTTGCCGGGTGCGGCAAGGACGAGACCGGATCGTCCTCCGGCGACACGAAGTTCGTCCAGGGCACCGGGAAGATCGCCAAGGTGAAGAGCGGCGAGCGGCAGCCGGCTCCGAACATTTCGGGCAAAGGTGTCGACGGGGACCGGCTCGAACTCTCCGACTACAAGGGCAAGATCGTCGTCCTGAACGTCTGGGGCTCCTGGTGCGCCCCCTGCCGGGCCGAGGCGCCGAACCTGGCCAAGGTCGCAAAGGAGACCAAGGGCAAGGACGTTCAGTTCCTCGGGATCAACACCCGCGACCTGGACCGCGCCAACGCCAAGGCCTTCGAGCGCAACTACGGCGTCGACTACCCCAGCTTCTTCGACCCCAGCGGCAAGCTCATACTCCGCTTCCCCAAGGACAGCCTCTCCCCGCAGGCCATCCCCTCCACGCTGATCCTGGACCGCGAGGGGAAGATCGCCGTACGGGCGCTGAAGGAGCTCAGCGAGAAGGAACTGCGCTCCGCGCTCGACCCGTTGACGGCGGAGAAGTGACCGCGGCATGAGCGTCCTCGCCGATGCCGCTGCCGCGGCCGTCGACACAGCCTCCGCCGCCTCCGCAGGTTCGACCGGGGTGAACGGGACGGTCCTGAACGGCGCCCTGCTGCTGGCCCTCCCCGTCGCGGTGCTCGGCGGCCTGGTCTCCTTCTTCTCCCCGTGCGTGCTGCCGCTGGTGCCGGGTTACCTCAGCTACGTCACCGGGGTCAGCGGCACGGATCTGGCGCAGGCCAGGCGGGGCCGGATGTTCCTGGGTGCGGGGCTCTTCGTGCTCGGCTTCACCGCTGTCTTCGTCTCCGGAGGTGCCCTCTTCGGAGGCTTCGGCGCGACGCTCCAGGAACACCGGGTGATCATCTCCCGTGTGCTGGGCGCGCTGACGATCCTGCTGGGACTGGCGTTCATGGGTGCGCTGAGGGGCCCGCTCTCCCGCCTCACCTCGCGCGAGTTCCGCATCCACCGCAGGCCGGCCGTGGGGCTGGCGGGCGCGCCCATGCTGGGCGTGCTGTTCGGCATCGGCTGGACACCGTGCATCGGACCGACACTCGCCGCCGTGCAGACCCTCGCCTTCAGCGAGGCCAGCGCGGGACGCGGCGCCCTGCTGACAGTGGCGTACTGCCTCGGCCTCGGCGTCCCCTTCGTCGTCGCCGCCATCGCCTTCCGGCGCACCCTCGGCGCCTTCGGCTGGGTGAAGCAGCACTATGCCTGGGTGATGCGGGCCGGCGGCGGGATGCTGGTCGTGGTCGGCATCCTGCTCGTCACCGGGGCCTGGGACCGGATCGTGTACGACCTCCAAGTCTGGTCGTCCGACTACACAGTGGGAATCTGAGCTATGCGTTCGACGGACACCGGCACCGACAACGGCACCGGCACCGGCACCGACTCCGGCAGCACCGGCGGGGCCGACACCCCCCGCAAGGCGGAGGACGGTGCCGAAGCCGCCGCCTCGGAGGACAGCCGGCTGGCGCTCGAGGCCGAGTCGCAGCTGGACCAGCTGTCCTCGCTGTCCACCGCGCCCGGCGAGGAGAAGCTCAACGTCCCCTCCATGGGCGTCATCGGCTGGGCCCGCTGGTTCTGGCGGCAGCTGACCTCGATGCGGGTCGCGCTGCTCCTGCTCTTCCTGCTCTCCCTGGCGTCGATCCCCGGCTCCGTCATCCCGCAGACGAGCGTCGACAGCGTCAAGGTCGAGGAGTTCCAGAAGAAGCACGACGTGCTCTCGCCCGTCTACGAGAAGCTGCAGCTCTTCGACGTCTACACCTCGGTGTGGTTCTCGGCGATCTACATCCTGCTGTTCATCTCGCTGGCCGGCTGCATCGTGCCGCGCACCTGGCAGTTCACGGGCCAGCTGCGAGGACGGCCCCCGCGCGCACCGCGCCGCCTGGACCGTATGCCCGTCTACACCACCTGGAAGACGGCCGCCGGCCAGGACGACGTGCTGAGCAGCGCGGCGAAACTGCTGGGCAGGCGGCGCTTCCGGGTGCAGCGCGACGGTGACGCCGTCGCCTCCGAGAAGGGCTATCTGCGCGAGGCGGGAAACCTCCTCTTCCACATCGCGCTGATCGTGCTGCTGCTGGCCTTCGCGGCCGGGCAGTTGTGGAAGTCCGACGGCGGCAAGCTGATCATCCAGGGTGACGGATTCTCCAACACCCTCACCCAGTACGACGACTTCAAGTCCGGCTCGCTCTTCGACGCGGACGACCTGGACTCCTTCGGCTTCAGCCTCGACGGCTTCGACGCCACGTACGAGGAGAGCGGCCCGGAGAAGGGCACCGCGCGCACCTTCCGCGCCGACGTCTCGTACTGGCAGGGCGCGGACGGCAAGGAGAAGAAGAGCTCGATCAAGGTCAACCACCCGCTGCAGGTCGGTGACTCCAAGGTCTTTCTGAACGGCAACGGCTACGCGCCCGTCGTATCCGTCAAGGACGGCAAGGGCCGAACCGCCTACCGGGGCCCCGTCGCCTTCCTGCCGCAGGACGGCAACCTGACCTCGTCCGGGGTCGTCAAGGTCACCGACTACCGCGACGCGAAGGGCCGCAAGGACCAACTCGGCTTCCAGGGCTTCTTCGTGCCGACCTTCGGCGGCTCGGGTTCCGGCTCGATGTTCTCGCAGTCCCCGTCCCTGAAGTACCCGGTGCTCTTCCTCACCGCCTACCACGGTGACCTGGGGCTCGACTACGGAGCGGCGCAGAGCGTCTACCAGCTCGACACCGAGCGCATGAAGCAGTTCAAGGCGGCAGAGGGGAAGCCGCTCGCGAAGAAGATCCTGCCCGGCGAGTCCATGAAGCTCCCTGACGGGGGCGGCTCGCTGAAGTTCGAGGGCGTACGGAAGTGGGCGCAGTTCCAGGTCGTCCATCAGGTCGGCAACGGCTGGGCGTTGGGCGGTGCGCTCACCGCGATCGCCGGACTTGCCGGGTCGCTGTTCATCCAGCGACGCCGCGTGTGGGTGAGGGCGGCCGCCGGCCCCGACGGCCGTACGGTCGTGGAAATGGCCGGACTCGGCCGCAGTGAGTCCGCGAAGCTTCCCGACGAGCTGGGCGACCTGGCGTTCAGCCTGCAGACCGATGCCCCGCCCGCACCGGAGGAGACCGGAACGGACAGCCCCGAGCCCCGCCCTGAACCCCGCCCCGAGTCCGGCCCCGAGTCCGGCCCCGAGTCCCGCCCTCAGCCCA
>DATMEI010000079.1:0-11129 GCA_035556995.1 Streptomyces sp. | reverse complement strand
GGGCAGGACCGGTGCTCCCGAGCGCAGTGCGACCCGGGCCAGTCCTCCCGGCTTGCCGCGGTAGAGGCGGCCGTCCGGGGAGCGTGTGCCCTCCGGGTAGATGCCGAACAGCTCGCCGGCGGCCAGGACTTCGAGCCCGCTGCGGATCGCCGCCTCACCTGCGCCACGTACGCCGGAGCGGTCGACCGGCAACTGTCCGACGCCCTTGAAGAAGGCCGCCGTGAGCTTGCCCTTCACGCCCGGGGAGGTGAAGTACTCGGCCTTGGCGATGAAGGTGACCTTGCGGTCGAGCACCGCGGGGAGGAAGAAGGAGTCCGAGAAGGACAGATGGTTGCTGGCAAGGATCGCCGGCCCACCCTCGGGCACGTGCTCAAGCCCTTCGACCCAGGGCCGGAAGGCAAGCTTGAGCCCGTTGCCCACCGACAGTTTCATCGCTCCGTAGAACAACCGAGGACCTCCTGATCCGACATGGCGACCCTATCTCGCCATCCCGTGGGCAGCGCTCCTCCGTCAGGCACAGCGGAACTACCCGGCGTCCGTCGCCCCGCGTAGGCTTGCAGGCACCCCCGCCCCCGGGCGGGCGCCGTAATGCAGCACCGCACCGGCAGCTCCGCACCGAGACGCCGGCCGACTCGAGACCCGACCCGGCTGGAGGCCGACGTGTCCATCCTTCCCGGAGCCGAGCCCATGCGACATGACGGATCGGAGACGGGCGTCCTGGTATGCCACGGCTTCACCGGCTCCCCCCAGTCCGTACGGCCGTGGGCCGATCATCTGGCGGCGCAGGGCCTGACGGTCTCGCTGCCGCTGCTCCCCGGGCACGGCACACGGTGGGAGGACCTGGCCGTGACGGGCTGGCAGGACTGGTACGCGACGGTGGACCGTGAGCTGCGGACGCTCAGCCGCAGCTGCGAACAGGTCTTCGTGTGCGGCCTGTCGATGGGCGGCGCGCTGGCGCTGCGCCTGGCGGCCCGGCACGGCGACGCGGTGAGCGGGGTCGCGGTGGTGAACCCCGCGGTGACCTTCCCCCGGTTTCAGGGGTACGCGCTGCCGCTGGGCCGCTTCGTACTGCGCTCGGCGAAGGGCATCGTGAGCGACATCGCCAAACCCGGGGCGCAGGAGGTGGGTTACGAGCGGGTGCCCACCCACGCCGCGTACTCCGCGCGTGACTTCTTCCGCCGGGTGCGCGGCGAACTGCCGCAGGTCACACAGCCGCTGCTGGTCATGCACAGCAGGACGGACCACGTCGTGCCGCCCTCAGACTCGGCGCTGGTGCTCAGCAAGGTCTCCTCCAGCGACGTGACGGAGACCGTCCTCGAGGACAGCTACCACGTGGCCACGCTCGACCACGACGCGGAGCGCATCTTCGCGGACTCCCACGGATTCATCACCCGGCTCGCAGCGAGGAAGACAGCACGTGATGGAGCGTAATTCCGACGCGGAAGACCACGGTCCCGGCGAGGAGCCGGACCCGGATCCCGAGCGGGATTCCGAAGTGGCGCAGCCGCTGGACGAGGCTGCCGCCTGGGAGCAGATCGTCGCCTCGTACGGCGAAGCACCACGCGCCGACGACTTGGCGCCGGCCGCCGAGCCGGGCGGGGACGCCCGCACTGCCGCCCTTCCCGCTCCCGGCTCGGGCCCCGGCTCTGAGGGCGAGGGTGAGGGCGACGAGAGCGGCACGTCCGTGCGCAGCTTCACGGTGTACTCGGCCGGGTCGGGGCCGCGCGACTGGTCGCTGCCGACCGCCGACGACGGGAACGGCGACGAAGCGGAGGACGGCGACGAGGGTCACTTCGTTCCGCCGGAGCCGCCGCCGCTGCCGCAGGCGGACCCCACCACGAAGTTCGCCTGGCTCGGCGTCCTCGGCGGCCCGTTGCTGTTGATCTTCACGATCCTGTTCCAGCAGGAGCTGACCTGGTGGATCGCGACCCTCGGCGTCGGCGGGTTCCTGGGCGGTTTCGCCACCCTGGTCACACGGATGCGGGACGGCCGTGACGAGGACGACTGGGACGACCCGGGGCGCGGCGCCGTGGTGTGACACCGCCCCCGCCCAGGGGTGCGGTGTGTGGTGAGGGGGCGTGTGGCGCGAGGCCGACTGCTGTGGTCTCAGCCGGCGGTGGCAGGCGGCACACGCAGCGCCGCCAGCACCGGCAGATGGTCCGTGGCGGCGCTCAGATCTGCGGCGGAGAGCCCTTCGAGCCCGGCCGGCACCCCGCAGCCGAGCACCTCGACGCCCCCGGAGGCGAGCACCGCGTCGATGCGCTGATGCGGGTTATCAGGCGTGGAGGTGTGCTCGCCGCCCCACGGCTTGACGGCCCAGCAGTCCTGGAGTTCCGAGGCGAGGCTGCGGAACGTACGGCCTCGGGGGCGCTCGTTGAGATCGCCCGCCGCCACCGAGTGTTCCGTGCCCATCGCGGCGAGGCGGTCCAGGAGCATTCGGCCCTGCGCCTGGCGTTCGTCGGTCTGCAGGCTCAGATGGCAGCTCAGCACGCCGAGCCGTGCGGAAGTGCCGAAGCGGAGCACGGCCGTGGCGAAGCCCCGCCGGTGCAGCCCCGGCGTATGGGGCAGCAGCACGTCCTCGGTGTGCTCGACGGTGGCCCGCAGCGTGGTCAGGATCATCGGCCCGGTGGCCGTCGCGCCACCCGTCACGTACATCAGTCCGCATTCACGGGCGAGCCAGGCGGCGTGCTTGCGCCAGCGGAAAAAGCGCGGGGCTTCCTGGATGCAGACGACATCGGGGGCGCACGCCCGGATGACCCGGGCGAGCGCCCTCCTGTCGTCCCGCATGGAGCGGATGTTGTAGCTGAGCAGACGGACGACGGCCGAACCGTCGGGCCCCGTCCGCGCGGCGGGCAGATCCGCGAGCGTCATCGGCGCGGCTCTCATTCCTCGGTCGTCCGGCTGCTCAGCACTTCACCGGGTGGCTGTCGCCGGGTCGCTTGGTCGCTGGCGGGCTGTGCGGGTCAGCCCTGGCGGGCGAGGTCGGCGACGCCCACCATGCCTGCCTTGCCGCCCAGTTGGGCCGCCAGCACTTCGGCGTGCGGACGCCAGCGGCTGCCGACGAGCCACCGGCGGTACGACTTGCTGATCGGGTCGAGCACCAGATCACCCTCGTCCGAGACACCGCCGCCGACGATGAAGGCACCCGGGTCGAAGAGCGAGGCGAGGTCGGCCAGGCCGGCGCCGGCCCAACGGGCCAGCTCCCGGAAGGAGTCGACGGCGACCGGGCAGCCCTGACGGGCGGCCTCACTGATGTGCTTGCCCTTCACGCCCTCCGGGGTGCCGTCGCCCAGGGCGAGCAGGATCGTGGCGTTCTCCGGCGTGGCCGTGGCGCGCTGCCGTGCGTAACGTACGAGAGCGCTGCCGGATGCGTACTGCTCCCAGCAGCCCTGGTTGCCGCAGCCGCACAGCAGGCCGTCCGGCACCATCCGGATGTGCCCGAACTCCGCCGCGACGCCGAAGCGTCCGCGGTGCAGCCTGCCCCCGATGATCACGCCGCCGCCGAGCCCCGTACCGATGGTGATGCAGACGACGTCTTCGTGGCCGGTGCCGACACCGAATTTGTACTCGCCCCAGGCGGCGGCGTTGGCGTCGTTCTCGATGACGACCGGCAGATCGATACGCTGCTCGACCTTGTCCTTGAGCGCCTCGTGACGCCAGCTCAGATTGGGTGTGAAAAGGACTGTCGCCCGCTTGTCGTCGACGTACCCCGGTGCACCGATACCGACGGCCTCGACCTCGTACTCGGCGCTGGCGTCCCGTACCGCGTCGGCGATGGCGTCGATCACGCCGTCCGCCGTGGGTGGGGTGGGCACGGTGCTGGTTTCCAGAATCGATCCGTGCTCATCGACAACGCCGGCTGCGATCTTGGTGCCGCCGATGTCGACGCCGATAGTGAGTCCCATATGTCCCTCGGTTTTCCGGTCCTACCCCGCTGCGGACACCGTACCGGAGGGGGTGTGCCGCCTGATCGTGCCCGGTGGCCCGGTGGTCACTCCTGGCTGCCCGTACCGGAACCGCCGCGCCCGCCGGGACCCTCCGGACCGTCCTGCTGATCCGGGTCTCCTGGAGCAGCGGAGCCTCCGGGGCCGTCCGCGCCGCCCGCGCCGTCCTGGCGGTCGCCGTCCTGACGGTCCGGCTCCGCCGAACTCCCCCGCTCCGCTGATTCCGCGGGGTCCTTGTCCAGGTCGATCCGCTCGACGCCGCCGGGACCGGCGGTGTCCGGACGTCCACCGGAGACGGCGGGGATGCCGGGGTCGGCAGGACCGGCACGGTCCGCACTGCCGGGGTCACCGGCCGTCCAGCGCCCCTCGGCATCCTGCACGGCCGCGCGGTACGCCGCGAGCAATTCGCCGCCCGCGGCTGTGAGGTGGTCGAAGACATTCGGATTGCGCTCGACGACCGGTTCGATCGCCGCCCTCGCCTGCGCGATGAACTGCTGCGCCACGCCCTGGGCGGCGGCAGAGGCGACCGTGCCGGCGAAGGGCTTGCCCAGCTCGGCCACCTTCTCGGACACCGCATCCGCAAGCCGCCGCAGCTCCTCGGCCGGGTTCACGGGCTGCTGCCCGTACTCCGCGCGCCTGCGGGCCTTCTCGGCGGCCAGATCTTCCTCGCAAGCCGTTGCCCAGGCATCGGCCTCGGACTCAGGGGGCTCGGCGGCATCGCTCATGGCGGCGGCTCCTACGGCGGAAAAGACGGAAAGGGACAGGGATGGCGACTCATCTCCGACGTTACCCGAACGGGCGGACGGCGTAGAGAACTCAGCCGCACGCTCATGCGGGCGCAGAACCGTCACGGCGCGGAACCGTACGGCCGCAGGCCCCCGGCTGCTACGCGCCGCCCGGCGCACCTCAGCTCTGCGGGCCCTCCGGCCACACAGCGGGGTCCGGCGCACAGCGCACCCGCAACTCCCCCTGCTCCAGCGCCGCACCCACCACCCGGCACCTGCGCAGGGCGGAAGGCAGCGGCAGCACGCGCCGGTGCGGGCCGACGCTCACGATCAGCTCGTCACCCCGTCGTACGAGATCCAGCTCCTCCTTGCGCGCTGCCGGAAGCGGAAGGTGCCACACGAGCAGACCGTCCTCCTTCAGCCGGTTCTCTACGCTGCCGGTGCCGGGTTCCCCGGCGTCCGCCCCGTACGGACCGGCCGCGGCGGCGAGGCTCGCCAGGTCGCCGGCACCGCGAGGGTCGCGTCCCAGATGCGGCAGTTCGCTCAGCGGCACTTTCTGCGCCTCGCACCCGGCGCGCAGCGTCTTGAGTGCGCTCTGCTGCCGGCCGGACATCGACTCCAGCCAGGGATCCGAACTCCCCACCGGCAGCACCCGGTTGGCGACAACCGCGTCCAACGACAGCCCGTACAGGCCCAGTCCGGCTCGGGCAACGCGCAGCGCCTCCAGGGCGAGCGGGCCCGGCTCGGCGACGAGCCGCACGGTCGTACCGGGCGACTGCAGCACGTCTTCGACGGCCGCGAGTTCATCCTCCCAGCGAGCCGTGGTCTCGTACAGCGCGGCCGTCGGCATCGGTACGCCCACCAGCTGGGCCAGCGCGGGCCGCAGAGCACGGGCGGCCTGCCGCTCGGGGGGCAGCAGCCTGCGCAGATAGCGGCGCAGCTGCTTGGGCAGCGCCAGCATCCGCAGCGCCGCCGGAGCGTGCGGCAGATCGACGACGACGGCGTCCCACTCCCCCGCCGTGTGCGCGGCACTCAGCGTGCTCAGCAGCGTGAAGGCGTCGGCGCCGGGAAGTTCGGTCACCTCGTCCTCGTCCAGCGGCTCCGCGCCGACCATTTCCAGCACCGTGCCGGCCCGCTCCTGCAGCGTGGTCGCAGCCGTTCGGAACTGCCTTCCGGAGTCGATACGGGCGACCCACAACCGCCCTTCCCCGGCGGGCACTTCAGTGGGTGCCGCAATCGCGGCGGTCACCGGCATGCCGAGCAACGGGGCCAGCGTGGTGGGTGGTTCACCGCTCAGCAGCAGCGTGCGCCGGCCGTCGTGGGCGGCGGCCAGCGCGCTCGCGGCGGCCACGGTCGTGCGTCCGGCGCCGCCCGGCCCCGTGATCAGGACCGTACGCGGCGAGGGGTGCGGGGGCTGCGAGTCGGAGTGGGCTTCGCTCTCGCGTGGGCCTTCGCCTTCGCGCGGGCTTTCGCCTTCGCCTTCGCGTGCGGCGGTATCGGTCACGGCAGCTCCGGTCACAGCAGATTCGCTCGCAGAGGAGCCTGACGCTTCCATGCCGCGGCCGTCCGGCCGGGCCACTCCGGCCTCAGCCTTTGGCGGCACCCGGGTCGGCAGCCGCGCCACCGCCCGATTCGACCCGCTTCTTCAGACCGGACAGCGCACGGTCGATGATGACCTTCTCCGCCTTGCGCTTGATCATGCCAAGCATGGGGATCTTGACGTCGACGGTCAACTGGTAGGTCACTTCGGTACGTTCGCCGCCCGCTGCGGGCGTGAGGCGGTACACGCCGTCCAGTGCGCGCAGCATCTGCGACTTCACCAGGGACCAGCGCACCTCGTCCTGGCCGATCCACTCGTAGGCCAGAGTGTGCTCGTCCTTGATGGCGCCGGCGTCGAGCAGCAGCCGCACCTGTTCGGCCCGTCCGGCCGGGTCCTGGGAGAGGACCTCGGCCTCCTTCACCTCGTCCGTCCACTCCGGGTACCGGGCGAAGTCGGAGATCACCCCCATCACGACAGCGGGCGCTGCATCGATGGTGATGTTCGAACTGGTGTGTTCCGCCATCGCCGTGGCTCCTCCATTGCTGCGAGCTGGCCCCCGATTGCCGCTCGAAGGCTACCGCGCGTGCCCGGCGCGGAACGTACGGGCCGTCCTTCCGCCGCGCACGCCCCCTCCGCCTCCGCCGGGGGCCGAATTCACCACTCCAGCACCCAGGGCGTGCCCGTCGCGTTGAAGTGCCCCACGTTCACGCACTCCGTCTGCCCGATGCGCATCCGCTGCACCAGCGGCTGGTGCACATGCCCGAAGAGGTGGAAGCGCGGCCGTACGGCGTGAATCGCGCTCAGCAGCGCCTCACTGCCGCGCTCGAAGCGGCGCGCGACCGTGTCGTAGCACAACTCCGGTACGTCGGGCGGGATATGGGAGCAGAGCACGTCGACCTCTCCGAGTGCTGCGATCTTCCCGGCGTAGGTCTCGTCGTCGATCTCGTACGGCGTCCGCATCGGAGTCTGCAGACCGCCGCCCACGAAGCCGAAGCGGAGGCCGCCGATGTCGGCCGTCTCCCCGTCCAGGACGGTGGTGCCCGGTCCCGCGTACTCCGGCCACAGCGGCGGCATGTCGACGTTGCCGTACGTCGCGTACGTCGGGGTCGGGAAGGCGGCGAACAACTCGGCGTACTGCCTGCGGACAGCGGCTTCCGTGGCCGCGGCACGGTCTATGCCCGCCCACAGCCGGGCGGAGAACTCGCGTGCCTCCGCAAAGCGGCGCTGAGTACGCAACTCCACGATGTGGTCGGCGCTTTCGACGCCGAACAATTCCGGAAATATGCCGCGGGAGTGGTCCGCGTAGTCGAGGAAGAGGATGAGGTCTCCCAGGCACACGAGCGCGTCGGCGCCGTCGCCCGCCGTCGCGAGGTCACGGCTGTTGCCGTGCACGTCGCTGACTACGTGGACTCGCATGGGCACACCCTAGATCGGGTCGGGGCCCGTGTGGCACCCCTCTCAGGGCCCCGTCCCACCTGCGGTTACTTTCCCGTCACCGCATACGTGGATTAGGCTTCCGTCGACGGACCCGAGTCGTGTGACGCATCAGACATCTCGGTGTCACCCCCTATCCCGACCCCCCTACCCGTGGGTAACGTCCGGGCCGTCATTTATTCAGGATCTGCCACTTGGGTCTTGGACCGAGCCGTTGGCGGCCGCCCCTCGACGGCCACCATGTCCGGCGCCGACGAGGAGCAACTGTCTTGCGCGAGTTCAGCCTTCCGGCACTTTACGAAGTGCCGGCCGACGGCAATCTGACGGATCTCATCCGCCGCAACGCGGCTCTGCATCCTGAAGTGCCCGTCGTCGCACGCAAGCAGGACGGGCAGTGGACGGACGTCAGCGCCGCCGACTTCCTGACCGAAGTGCAGGCTGCGGCCAAGGGCCTGATCGCTTCAGGGGTCGAACCGGGCGACCGCGTGGCTCTGATGTCCCGCACGCGTTACGAATGGACGCTGCTGGACTTCGCCGTCTGGAGCGCCGGAGCCGTCACCGTGCCGGTGTACGAGACGAGTTCGCCGGAGCAGATCGCATGGATCCTCGGCGACTCGGGCGCGGTGGCCTGCCTCGTCGAGTCCGAGTCGCACACCAAGGCGGTCGAGGCCGTACGCGACCGGCTGCCCGCCCTCGCGCACCTCTGGCAGATCGAGCCGCAGGCGAACACAGGCGGTGCGGGCGCCGTCGACCTGCTGACCGCCGACGGCGCGGACGTCCCCGACGCGACGGTCGAGGCCCGCGGCTCCACCGCGCACGCCAACTCCCCCGCCACCATCGTCTACACCTCGGGCACCACAGGCCGCCCCAAGGGCTGCGTGCTCACACACCGCAGCTTCTTCGCGGAGTGCGGCAACGTCGTCGAGCGGCTGCGTCCCATGTTCCGTACGGGCGAGTCCTCCGTGCTCCTCTTCCTGCCCGTCGCCCACGTCTTCGGGCGGCTCGTGCAGGTGGCGGCCGTGATGGCGCCGATCAAGCTCGGCCATGTCTCCGATGTGAAGACACTCACCGACGAACTGGGCGCCTTCCGCCCGACGATGGTGCTGGGCGTACCGCGCGTATTCGAGAAGGTCTTCAACTCGGCGCGCGCGCAGGCTCAGGCGGGCGGCAAGGGCAAGATCTTCGACAAGGCGGCAGAGACCGCGATCGCCTACAGCCGCGCGCTGGACGACCCCTCGGGGCCCGGGCTGCAACTGAAGCTGCGTCACAAGCTGTTCGATCTGCTGGTCTACAGCAGACTGCGCGATGTGCTGGGCGGACGCGCCACCCACGCGATCTCCGGCGGCGCCCCGCTCGGTGAACGGCTCGGGCACTTCTACCGGGGCATCGGCTTCACAGTGCTCGAGGGGTACGGCCTCACGGAGTCCTGTGCCGCCACGACCTTCAACCCCTACGACCGGCAGAAGATCGGCACAGTCGGCCAGCCGCTCCCCGGTTCCGTCATCCGCATCGCCGACGACGGCGAGGTGCTGCTGCACGGCGAACACCTCTTCACCGGCTACTGGAACAACGAGGAGGCGACGCGGGAGGCGCTCTCCGACGGCTGGTTCCACACCGGCGACCTGGGCACCCTCGACGCCGACGGCTATCTCGCCATCACCGGGCGCAAGAAGGAGATCCTGGTGACGGCGGGCGGCAAGAACATCGCTCCCTCGGTCATCGAGGACCACATCCGCGGGCACGCGCTGGTCGCCGAGTGCATGGTGGTCGGCGACGGGCGTCCCTTCGTCGGCGCACTGCTCACCGTGGATGAGGACTTCCTGCCGCGCTGGGCCGAGGAGCACGGCAAGACGAGCCTCGCGCACGAGGCGCTGCTCCAGGACGCCGATCTGCTGGCCGAGCTGCAGCGGGCGGTGGACGGGGGCAACGCGCTGGTCTCCCGGGCCGAGTCCGTACGCAAGTTCCGGGTGCTGAACACCCAGTTCACGGAGGAGTCGGGGCACATCACGCCCTCGCTGAAGCTCAAGCGCGGTGTGGTGGCGAAGGACTTCGCCGACGAGATCGACGCCCTGTACATCTGAGCTGCACGTCTGAGCTGCCCGTCTGAGCTGACATCTGGGCTGCACGTGTCAGAAGGTGCCCGCCACTGCCGTCTCGCGGCGGGGCGGGCCCTCAGCAGCTCACAGCAGCGCCTTCAGCTGCTCGGCCAGCAGATCCCATCTCCAGCGTTCGACCACCCACTCCCTGCCCCGCTCGCCCATACGGGCACGCAGTGCGGGGTCCTTCAGGAGCGTGCTGAGACGGTCGGCGGCCTCTTCGGGTTCGCCGCCCCGTACGACCCAGCCGGTCTCGCCGTGCAGCACCGCGTCCGGGGCACCGCCCGAGTCCCCGGCGACGACGGGGAGACCGGTGGCCGAGGCTTCCAGGTAGACGATGCCGAGCCCTTCGACGTCCAGACCGCCCCGGCGGGTACGGCACGGCATCGCGAAGACGTCTCCGGCGCCGTAGTGCGCGGGCAGTTCCTCCCAGGGGACGGCGCCGGTGAAGCGTACGGACCCGGTGACGCCCGTCGAGGACGCCAGCTTCTCCAGCTCGCCCCGGTGGGGCCCGCCGCCCACGATCAGCAGTACGGCGTCCGGCACTTCGGCCAGAATGCGGGGCATCGCCCGGATCAGGGTGTCCTGTCCCTTGCGGGGCACCAGCCGGGAGACGCAGACGACCACGGGCCGGCCGGCCAGGCCGAGTCCCGCCCGCACCGTGTCACCGCCCGAGGCGGGGTGGAAGGTCTTCTCGTCGACTCCGGGCGGCAGTTGCACCATCCGGGCTGCGGCTTCGGACGTGAGAGCACGGGCGATCCTGGACCGGGTGTACTCGCCGAGATACGTGAGCGTGTCCGTACCCTCGCCGATGCGGCGCAACAGCTGCCGGGAGACGGGCAGTTGGGCCCATGCGGCTTCGTGCCCGTGCGTCGTGGCGACAAGCCGCCGCGCGCCCGCTCTGCGCAGTGCGGGTGCCATCAGGCCGAGCGGGGCGGCAGCGCCGAACCAGACGGCCGTGCAGCCGTGTTCGCGCAGCAGACCGGCCGCTCTGCGGGTGACCCCCGGCGTCGGCAGCAGCATGGCCGTACGGTCGCGCACGACCGTGAACGGCTGCTCCGCGTCGAAACGGGCGGTCTCCTCCGCTCCGTCCTCGCCGCGCTTGGAGGTGGAGGCGTACACGACGACCCGGGAGGGGTCCAGACGCAGCGCCATGCTGTGCAGGAACGCCTCGATGCCGCCCGCCCGTGGCGGGAAGTCGTTGGTGACGATCAAGGTCTTTCGCATCGCCGCTGACAGTACCGTCCGGGTGACGCCCACCCCTCTGACACCTACCGGTCGCATGTGACGTCCACGTCCACCCGGCATGATGGCGCGGGCAGCGAGCAAGCTCACATGGGCGGAAGCCGGCGAGGGCCGGCCAGGGCGAGGACAGGGCGAGGACAGGGCG